>NZ_VPBW01000004.1:0-177305 GCF_013418535.1 Acinetobacter sp. YH12137
GCTGAAATGGAACGTGAATTTTTAAAAAAGGCAGCAGCGTACTTTGCCAAAGAAAGTCAGTGAGGTACGCCTATATGAAATCGCAAAGCCACTTATTTCCGATTATTTTAATGGCTCGATTACTTCGTGTATCCGTTTCTCGCTTTTATGATTGGCTAAAGCGAGGCATGAGTAAAAGATCAATTCAGCGAAATCAGCAGACAATTTTGGTCAAAATAGCCCATGAAGAAACCAAACAAAGCTATGGCTATGTTCGATTAACCAAGCATTTACAAGCGCAAGGTATCAAAATAAGTACGTATGCTGTGCGCCAAATAAAAAAATCAAATCAGTTGTATTGTAAGCGCCATAAGCGTTTCAAAAGAACCACGAACAGTGATCACAACCGTTCTATTTATGACAATTTACTCAAGCAACAGTTTTCAATGACGAAGCCTAATCTTGCGTGGTCGAGTGACATTACCTACATTTGGACGGCTGAGGGCTGGTTGTACTTGGCAGCTGTCAAAGATCTTTACACGAAACAGGTTGTTGGCTATAGCTTAAATGAGCGCATGACAGCCAAGCTTGTTTGTGATGCATTGAATATGGCTATTCGCAATCAGAAACCTGCTAAAGATCTCATTGTACATTCAGATAGAGGCAGCCAATATTGCAGTAATGAATATCGAAACTTACTTGAGAAATTTGATTTTCAGGGTTCAATGAGCAAAAAAGGCGACTGCTTTGATAATGCACCGATAGAGAGTTTCTGGGGCATACTCAAAAATGAACTAGTCCATCATCGCAACTACAAAACAAGGGAAGAAGCCAAAGCGGATATTACAAAATATATAGAGTTATTTTATAATCAGCGAAGAATTCAAAAAGGCTTGGATTTTAAGACACCAAATCAAATGGCAGAAGACTTTTATCGGTTAGCTGCCTAGAATCTCCCAAGTGAAAGTCTCCTGCTAATTCAGCACACATCATTTCTATTGTTTTAATTTTCACTTTGCAAAAATCAATTTGAGAAACAATCTCTTCTTTATATTTTTTAATTGAACTGCATAATTCTGGGTAAGATAAACTTAATTCATCAATGAATTCAGCCTGTTTTATTAGAAATTTTAACTCTTTGTTTAGTTGATTTTTTTGAATATTTAATGGATTTTTTTCTTCATTGTTGATCAACTGTTTTCTCAATTCTTTTATTTTTTGAGTTTCACTATATAAGTAAGATTTTTTCTTAAATAGCGATCTTTGAGCAACCAAGTAGTCATTTTTCGATAATAATTTTATAGCTGCATACATATCTTCTCGTAAGCTTTTAACATTGGATGAATCCAACTGATCTGATTGTCTAATAATCTCCCAAAAACATTTGGCTTCCCAATCCTCAATTTCATAATTTTTTATTATTTCAAGAAATTGGTCAGCCAATGGAATATTAAACTTCATCATTTTGGAAACCTTTAGAAAGTAAAAGAGGATTATAGTCCGTGGATGTTTAGTCCTCAATTAGTGATATTTCTTTTTTTTGAGCAGTTTGTTCCAAATGTCAGAATTATCAAAAGTAATTGGTTGTTCAATCCGCAACAAAAGAAAAGAGAAAAATATCACTCAAGAATCACTCGCATTGCAATGTGGAATTGATCGTAGTTATATGGGACGTATTGAACGTGGTGAGGTCAATATCACAGTAGAAAAACTATATGAAATAGCATCAGCTATGCAAATTCCAGCCAAAGATTTGATTCCCTAGTTTCATTCAAATATAAACTAGAAATCCAATCTAATTTTAAAAACTACCAACCTAAATTAGGTGTATCTATTTTATTTTTATTATTGCCTGAAGCTCTTTTCCTTATTTTTCCTCTTAGTTTTAAGAGCTCTATAGGAGATAAAGGAGACTCGGGTAGAAATGAATCAATCTCATCTAACATTTCCAAAGCTTGAAGAATAGCTATCAGATCAGCCAGTCGAACATTTCCTTTCTCTGCTTTTAGCACTGTCCTTTTTGAAACCCACGCCCTGTCTGCGACTTCTACTTGTGTCATGTCTCGGTTTAATCGTGCTCGCTTTAACCGTAGCCCAATTACTTCGGCAATGTAGGAGGGATTATCACTTTTATAAAATTTCATTTTTAAAATTTGAACTATTAATAAATTAACTTAAAGATATTCTTTCTACACGGAATCGCCAAATATCATTGAAGTTGACGTTAAGTGCCAAAATCTGTACTTAACAAAGATTTTTATAGGATTAAGTGCAAGATATTGCACTTAATAGCACACCCCACATCCAAATTATTTTAGTAAAAATCTTAATTTACTTAAATTTTGTTTAATCTAATAATGTAGAAGAAATACATAAAATCGAACATGGTAGTTGAAGGCATACGTTGTGTAGTTACCTGATGGTTTCAACCACCTTTTATATAGTCTGTTTGGGGCTTCTATGTCAGATATTGCAAAAGCAGTTCAGGAACGGGTAAAAGGATTTCGCCTTGGGTATGTCTTTTCTGTGGACGAGTTTGAACAGTATGGAAAGACTGAAGTGGTTTATCTGGAGCTCCATCGTTTAA
Organism: Acinetobacter sp. YH12137; assembly: GCF_013418535.1. Lineage (NCBI taxonomy): Bacteria > Pseudomonadati > Pseudomonadota > Gammaproteobacteria > Moraxellales > Moraxellaceae > Acinetobacter > Acinetobacter sp. YH12137. The sequence continues at coordinate 2,567 of NZ_VPBW01000004.1, forward strand.
ATGCGCAAGGCGTGATTAATCGTATTCAGCATGGTGTTTATTACAAACCTGAGCCCAACATTATGTTAAAGGGGCGATACCTGAGCCCTAATATTTATGATGTAGTTAAAGTGATTGCTGAAAAAAATGGTGAATTCATCCAGGTTCATGGGGGGATGGCTGCAAATCGTCTTGAATTAAGCACTCAGGTTCCAGTAATGGATGTGTTTTATACTTCAGGTTACTCTCGTGAATTTAAGATTGGCGGCACTCAGGTAAGATTGCTGCATACTAAAAACAATAGATTTTTCCAACATCCCTTCGATAGCCGCGTAGGAATGGCCATATCAGCATTACTCTTTTTGGGAAAAAAGATTGTTGATTTAAATATGGTTAGAAAGCTTGAAAAGACACTTACATCTGAAGAGTGGATATTACTTTCTCAGTCTTCTTTGCCGGCATGGTTGCATAATTTATTAGATGAGCAGAAGACAAAGTCCTATTTTTAAGCCTAGATTTTTTGCATTCCTTATCCATAGCTTTTCATATTGAAATCTACCACAATACCCTCAAAGAAATTTGAGAGTCATCAGTGTGATTACAGGCGAAATTAAAAGCAAAATTGACCAGATTTGGAACTCTTTTTGGAGTGGTGGTATTTCCAATCCTCTAGAAGTCATGGAACAAATGACTTATCTGCTGTTTATTCGCCGACTCGATGAAATTCAGATTGCAAAAGAAAAGAAAGCCAACCGCCTAAAAACTACTGTAGAAAAACCAATTTTCCGGCCAGAACAAGACCATTTGCGCTGGTCTAAATTTATTACTTTGGGCAATCCTGCACAGTTGTATGACACTATTAGTGGACCAGTTTTTACATTCATTAAGAACTTGGGTAATGAAGATGACACTACCTATAGTCATCATATGAGGGATGCTCGTTTTACCATTCCTACGCCTGCACTTTTAACCAAAGTGGTTGATCTATTGGCTGAAGTGCCAATGGATGATAAAGATACTAAAGGTGATATTTACGAGTACATGCTCGGTAAGATTGCATCAGCAGGTCAGAACGGTCAGTTCCGTACACCTCGCCATATCATCAAGATGATTGTTGAGCTGATGCAGCCAAAGCCTACTGATACTATCTGTGACCCTGCATGTGGTACAGCAGGTTTTCTCGTTGCAGCCAGTGAATACTTAAACCAACATCACAGCACTGAGATTTTTGCCAATCCTGAAGCAGCTAAACGCTTTAGTGAAGAAACTTTCTTTGGTTATGACTTCGACAGCACCATGCTTCGTATTGGTTCGATGAATATGATGCTGCATGGTGTAGAAAATCCAAGCATTGAAAACCGTGATTCTTTGAGCCAAAATCACTCACATATTGAAAGTCAGTTTAGTCTAATTCTTGCCAATCCACCATTTGCAGGTAGCTTGGATTATGAAAGCTGTGCTAAAAATATTCAGGATATTGTTAAAACCAAAAAGACTGAATTGCTATTCTTAGCTTTGTTCCTACGTTTGCTTAAAACTGGTGGTCGTGCTGCGGTGATTGTGCCTGATGGTGTTTTATTTGGTTCATCCAAAGCACATAAAGATTTGCGTAAAAAGATTGTAGAAGAGCAAAAGCTTGAAGCAATTATTTCAATGCCTTCAGGTGTGTTTAAGCCATACGCAGGTGTTTCGACTGCTATTCTAATTTTCACCAAAACTGAATCTGGCGGTACAGATAAGGTCTGGTTCTATGATATGCAGGCAGATGGCTACTCGCTTGATGATAAGCGTAATGAGTTAGATGATTCAAAGCATGAAAATAACAATATTCCTGACATCATTGCCCGTTTTAAAAATTTGGAAGCTGAGTCTGATCGCAAAGCGACTGAACAAAGTTTCTTGGTCGATAAGGCTGATATTGCTGCCAATGGCTATGACTTGTCGATTAACCGCTATAAGGAAGTGGTATATGAGCAAGTTGAATATGAAGCACCAAACAAGATTTTAGCTGATTTAGAGCAGCTTGAGCAGGATATCCTGGAAAGAATGAATGAGCTTAAGGAGTTACTTAAGTGATTAGTAGAAACTCTTTAAGAAATATCTATCCAATTAAGAAACTGGGTGATATAGCTGATTTTTTAGATTCTAGACGTAAACCAGTCAAAGAAAGTGATCGACTAATTGGGCCATATCCATATTATGGGGCTAATGGTTTACAAGGGTGGATTAACGATTATTTATTTGATGAAGATTTAATTCTTCTTGCTGAAGATGGAGGTCATTTTGATAATCCTAATAGAGGTGTTGCTTACAAAATTACAGGTAAAACGTGGGTAAATAATCATGCTCATGTGATTAAACCCAAAGAAGGTGTGGATTTAAATTATTTATGTAGAGTACTTGAAAACTATGATTTAACTCCTTGGATTACAGGTACGACTAGAGGAAAATTAACGAAAGGTGGAGCTTCAGAAATACTGATTCCTCTTCCATCAATTTCAGAACAGCGCCGAATTGCTTCTATTCTAGATAAAGCGGATAAATTACGTCAAAAACGTCAGCAAGCGATTGAAAAATTAGATCAACTTTTACAAGCTACATTTATTGATATGTTTGGTGATCCTGTTAGTAATCCTAAGGGGTGGGATTTAAAATCTGTGGGTGAAGTAAGTGAATCAAAACTTGGGAAAATGCTTGACAAGAAAAAGCAATCTTCTGAAAAAGATCAATATAAATATTTAAGAAATGCCAATGTTAAATGGTTTAAATTCGATTTATCAGATTTGCTTGAGATGGAGTTTAACGAAAAAGATAGAAAAAATTGTGAATTAAAATTTGGTGATATTTTAGTTTGTGAAGGCGGTGAACCTGGTCGTGCTGCTATATGGAAAAATGACTTAGAAAATTGTTTTTTTCAAAAAGCTTTACATCGAGTACGTTTAAATACAGCACAAATACTCCCCGAATATTTTGTGTGGTTATTTTGGTTCTATGCAAAAAATGGTGGGTTTGATGACCATATAACTGTTGCTACTATTGCACATTTGACTGGTATTAAAATGAAAGCAATGCAAATACCAATACCGCCAATCTCATTGCAAGAAGAATTTCAGAAAAAAATCAATGAAATTGAAGTATTAAAGACAAAACATGAAAGCTCTAGTAAGTTGGTTGAAAACTTATTTATATCATTGCAAAATCAAGCATTTAGCGGTAATTTATAAAATTATTTTGGGGTGTATACATGAGCAGCTTTCAGTTTTTAGAGCCTGAGTTTAGCAAGTGAGGACCAATTCCAAAGGAAGCTGAAAAGCTCGTGTATATAGCCCTAAAAGCGCTTTAATAAACATAAATAGCCATGACTTAATCTCTAATAGGAATGAGTAGATGAATGAAAAGATACTGATTCCAATAGACACGGAAAAAGAATTATTGAATCCTTTTAATATTTACCAAGCTGAAAAAGCTATGGAAGCTTTTAAAAAGCTTCCATTTAATAAAGGACAACGTAAGTCCTTTATCGACATTATGGGGGTAAGTCATTTAGAAAGTGTAAGCTCTAAGACACTGGCTTTCTTTTTAAATACTCAAGAAGAGCATAAGTTAAACGATCTTGTTATTAGTGCGCTGTTTGATGTTATAGGTGAGAGCTTTCCATACCAGATACATACACAAAATGTCATTCTTGAAAAAAGAATTGAACAAGGGGGACGTCTTGATTTTTGGGTTGAAACGAACGACCACATCATCGTTATTGAAAATAAAATCAAACACCATGCAAATAATAATCCCTTTTCTGATTATGTCTCACATGCACAAGTAAATAATCCTAAAAATAAAAAATTACTTTTTATTCTATTGGTGATTCAAGAGCCTGAAACTAAACCTGAGAATTTTATTGTCATTAAACACTTTGATTTGTCCAAACAGATATTAAAAGGACTTGGGCAAAAAACATTGCAGGCAGATCAATATTATCTAACCTATTTAATTGACTATATTTCTGCTATAGAAAAATTTAATCCATATTCTGAGTATTCGAAAATGCAAATGGAAGTCGTTAATTTTTATCGTAAAAATAGTAAAATTTTAGAAAGCATTGAAGATGAAGCGAATAAGGAATCTGTTTATCAGTATTACGAACAAAAAGTACGTGAAATAATTGTAATGTTAAGGGATTATAAACTAGATATTTTCCCCGATGATGCCGAATTTAATAAATATGAGGGCGATTTATCTTCAATTGGAGGTTCATTAAATAGTAAAACATTAGAATCCCAAAAATATGACTACAAAATTGAATTTGAAGTTTATGCAAGTACTTCATTTACAAATTTGTGGTGTCGTCGTTTTAAAGGCAAGAATATGAATAAGCAAGATTCAATTGACTTACAAACATTACTAAAAAGTAAAAAGATTTCTTTTCAGGAACAAGATGATCACAATGACATATTACTACTTGAAGAAGGTGAATCTATCTCCGTTGAGGACTTTGTGAACAAAGCTACACCTATCATCAAACAAATTTTGTCTCAATGTGGTATGGAAAGTTATTAAAATTTCGATTTTTTTATGCCATAAAAGTTAAACAGATTTTATAAGTCCTTTATTGCCAATAAATTGTGTCTAGAAAAGATAGATAGTTCTTTAGTATTTTTTATATTAATTGAAATTTAATCTAATACTTTAGATAATCAATTATTAAATCAGTAAGTTAATATAAGTTATAGTATTGAAATAACGAATATTTAAAATAATTTTTTTTTGAGGGATACATGAGCAACTTTCAGTTTTTAGAGCCTGACTTTAGCAAGCTGGCGCTCACAGCGAAGGAAGCTGAAAAGCTTGTGTATATTTCCCCTCAAGCTTCTCTAATGTTTGCCCGAAACTCATTAGAAAACCTTGTCTTCTGGCTGTATCAATATGATAAGAAGCTCACTCAACCCTATGATCCCTCCCTATATAGCCTGATCACCGATGTAAAGTTTAAGGAAATTATCCCACCCTACATTTGGGACAAGATGGATAACATCCGCATGGTGGGCAACAGTGCGGTACATGGGAAAAAATTCAAACAACTAACGACTGAAGAAACCGTTAAACACATTAGTCATCTGTTCCTGATCTATGTTTGGTTTGAACGGACCTATGGTTCTCCAAGCAAAGATCGTTCTCAGCCTAATCTATTTAACCCTAAGCTGATTCCTAATGCAGATAACGCTCAGCCTCGAACTGCAAATCAGGAGCAATTACAGAAGCAGGCAGAAGCTAAAGAAAAAGAATTTGCGGTGTTGCATAAAGCTCTACGTGAGCGTGAGCAAAAACTACTGGAGCTGTCAGCAAGTCTAGAGGAACGTGAAAAGTATCTTGCAGATATTGATGCTGAAATTGCGAAGAAACGCCAGCAAGTTGAACAGGCGAAATTAGCCAATAGTAAGATTCCTGATCATACAGATTACAAAGAAAGCGAAACACGAAAGCTTAAGATTGACCTGTTACTTGAAGAAGCAGGTTGGGAAATTGGTGTTACTGTACGAGAAGAAGTACCTGTTACAGGTATGCCAAGTACATCAGGTAAAGGGTCTGTTGATTATGTCTTATATGATGCGAACGGCTTACCTTTGGCATTAGTAGAAGCTAAACGTACATCGGTTGATCCTGAAGTAGGACAACAACAAGCAAAACTCTATGCAGACTGTTTAGAGAAGCAAACAGGACAACGCCCTGTTATTTTTTATAGCAATGGCTATCGCACCCGTATCTGGAATGATGTACAAGGTGGTCCACCTCGTTTGGTACATGGCTTCTATACCCAAGCTGAACTGAAACGCCTGATTGAAAGGCGTAAAAACAATCCTGATCTCAGTAGTTTCCCAATCAACACCAGTATTGTAGAGCGTTACTACCAAACTCGTGCCATTAAAGCCACACTTGCAGCGTTTCAACGTAAGGAACGTGCTGCCTTACTTATCATGGCAACAGGAACAGGTAAAACCCGTACTTCAATTGCTCTGGTCGATGTGCTAATGAAAGCTAATGTCGTGCAGAAAGTCTTATTCCTTGCTGACCGTACTTCATTAGTGGTACAGGCTACGAATGCTTTTAAAGCTAACTTACCTGATTCTGCACCTGTGAACTTGGTGGAGAGTAAAACTCAGAATGGACGAGTTTATCTTTCTACCTATCAGACCATGATGGGCTTGATTGATGAAGTGAATGCCGATGGCACACGTAAATACGGTACAGGCATGTTTGACTTAATCATTGTCGATGAAGCCCACCGTAGTGTGTATCAAAAGTTTGGCGAGATTTTTAAATACTTTGACAGTCTACTTGTAGGTTTGACTGCTACGCCACGAGATGAAGTTGATCGTGATACATATACTTTATTTGGCTTGGAAAGTGGCGTTCCTACCGATTATTACGATCTAGACCAAGCAATTGTTGATGGCTATCTTGTACCACCTAAAGCGTATTCTGTACCGCTTAAATTTATGCGTGAAGGTGTGAAATATAGTGAGCTTTCAGAAGAAGAAAAACTGCATTGGGATGAACTAGATTGGGACGGTGGTGATGCACCTGATGAGGTGACGGCATCCAAGATCAATAAGGAACTATTTAATACAGGTACGGTAGACAAGATGCTACAACACTTGATGGAAAACGGCATCAAGGTTGAAGGTGGTGATATGTTGGGTAAAACCATCATCTTTGCAGTCAATCAGAATCATGCCAACTTCATTGCAGAACGCTTCGATAAAAACTATCCGCACTATGATGGTAAGTTTGCCCGTGTGATCACACACTCGACCAAGTATGCACAGAGTTTAATTGATAGTTTTAGTAAGAAAGAACTAGCTGATCCACAAATCGCCATTTCCGTAGACATGCTGGATACAGGGATTGATGTTCCAGAAGTAGTTAACCTCGTGTTCTTTAAAGCTGTACGCTCAAAAGTAAAATTTATGCAGATGATCGGGCGTGGTACTCGCTTGTGTAAGGACTTATTTGCTCCAGAGCATGACAAAACAGAATTCTATATTTTCGATTATTGTTCTAACTTTGAATACTTCAATGAGAACCCAGATGGTGCCCCTGTATCTACTACAGAACCATTGGGTCAACGCTTGTTTAAGGCTCGATTAAATATCCTAAGTTTGCTGAACACATCTGATTCTAAAGTAGAACAACAAGCAGATGAGTTGAACGTAGTGCGGAAAGAAATCCTTCAAGGATTGCAAACTGAAGTGAAGTCCATGAATAAGGACAACTTCATTGTGAAATCTGAATTGGAGTATGTAGAGCATTTTCAGAAAGACGAAGCGTGGGACAGTTTAGATGACCTAGCTATTGGTACATTAACAGAGCATGTTTCTAAACTTCCAAATGAGCTAGAGTCTGAAGCACTAGAAGCTAAACTGTTTGACATGCTCTGCTATAACATTGAACTTGCCATGTTAAATAAGAACAACAAGGCTGCAGCTAATTACGCAAACAAAGTCATCGAAATTGCGTCTAAGCTGGAAACTAAAGTAAACATTCCTGTGGTGGCAGCACAGATTAATCTAATTCAAGAGATACAAACTGAAACCTATTGGGAAGGCATCACAGTTCCAATGCTAGAGTCGATGCGTAAACGTATCCGAGGCTTGGTGAAGCTGATTGAGAAATCTACATCAACGATTGTCTACTCAATGTTGGATGATGAGATTGGTGAAGCGACTGAAGTTGATATCCCCGTGGTTTCAAGTGGTGTAAACATTGCTCAATACCGAAAACGAGTTGAGAGCTTTATCAAAGCTCATGAAGATCACATTACTATTGCCAAGTTGAAACGCGGCCTAGCTCTAACACCAATGGATTTAAATGAGCTTGAACGATTCGTTTTTGAAGCTCAGGAAGTTGAGAGTAAAGAAAAGTTTGAGGAATGCTTTGGTACGGATAAGCCATTACCACTTTTCATTCGTTCTCTCGTTGGTTTAGATCGTCAAGCGGTTCAACAGGCGTTCTCTAAGTATTTGCAAGGTTCAACTTATAACGAAAAGCAAATTCGATTCATAGAAATGGTGATTGATCATTTGACCATTCGGGGAACTTTAGAGGCATCACAACTTTATGAACCGCCATTTAATCAAATCCACTATGAAGGGATTGATGGTTTGTTCGGTGATGCAGATGCTGACAACATATTTGGAGTTGTTGAAGCGTTTAATGAGAGTGCAGTAGCATAAAATTCATAAAAAATATTTACTTATGAAATATTATTTGAAATATTTACAATCATTTTAGCTCTTAAATTTTATTGTATAAGGAGGGGGTGTGCCAGTATTTATTAGTTATCGAGCTAATGACAGGGAAGTTGCTTTAAAAATTGCAAAAAAACTTCAACTAAATAATATTGATTTTTATCTAGATGTTATTGATGAAGAATCTATTAATAATACATCTAATATCACAGAAGTGATCACGAAAAATATTAAGCGATGCACACATTTGATAGCAATTATTTCACCAAATACTAAAGGGTCATGGTGGGTTCCTTTTGAAATTGGGGAAGCAAGTATTATTAATCGAAGAATTTGTTCATTTGCCTATAACACTAATGAGTACTCTTTAACTAGAGTTAATATGCATATATTTAAGAGCTTTTTGCCAGAATATCTTCATAAGTGGCCTGTATTACTGAATGAAAAAGATGTTGAAAATTTTATCTTTCAATATAAGCAAGATAATCGAAATAATGTCCTTTTGGATAGTATCAATAGAGATTCTAATCTATTTGGTACTCTCACTAAGAAAGGGGCAGATGAGTTTCATAACAACCTTAAAGCCATGCTTTAAAAAAGAGTATTAATATGACTGATAAAAAAGTAGTTTTTGTAGCTTTTGCAATTGAAGATGAACGTCAACGAGATTTTTTGAAAGGGCAGTCTCTTCATCCAAGAGCTCCATTTGAATTTATAGATATGTCTGTAAAAACTCCATATGATACTGAATGGAAACAGAGAGTTCGTACAAGAATTAAAAGATCAAATGGCATAATTGTTCTTGTAAGTAAAAACTCTCTAAGCTCAAGTGGGCAAAAATGGGAAATTCAATGTGCTAAAGAAGAAGGTAAGCCTATTCTTGGAATATGGGCCTACTCTACTGACAGAACTGTTATTACGGGGATTACTGTTAAGCCTTGGAGTGATATTAACATTAGTTCATTTATTGATTCACTGTAAGCGAGATAATCATGCGTAAAGCGCTCATAGTAGGAATTGATTATTACAGCAAGCTATCCCATTTAAGTGGTTGTGTTAACGATGCTCATGCAGTAAAGAATACACTCGAAAGGCATGCAGATGGCACAATTAACTTTGCAAATCCTCGTTTAATGACTAGCACTAGCAGTTCGGATGTAATAAATAAGTACTCTTTAAAAGAAGCTATTAGAGAGCTATTTAAGGATGATTCAGACATAGCTCTTTTGTACTTCGCTGGTCATGGTTACATTGAAGATACAGGAGGATATCTTTGTGCAGGAGATTGTCAGACTGGAGATGATGGCCTAGCTCTACATGAAATCATGGTTTTAGCGAATCAATCAAAAGCTAAGAATAGAGTAATCATTTTAGATAGTTGTCATAGTGGAGTAACTGGAAGTAGCTCAGGAAATTCATGCTTCGCAGATTTAAAGGAAGGAACAACAATTCTGACAGCTTCAACTGCGGAACAATATGCTATGGAAGTTGAAGGTGGTGGTGCAGGAGTATTTACAACATTATTTGTTGATGCGTTAAATGGAGCAGCAGCAAATCTAGTTGGTGATGTTACGCCAGGGAGTATTTATGCGCATATTGATCAATCACTTGGTCCTTGGGCACAGAGACCCGTATTTAAAACGAACGTCAAAACTTTCGTATCATTAAGAAAGGCAGTACCACCCATTGAATTAGCTGACTTACAAGCTCTAACTCAACTTTTTACTAGTGCAGATTATCAATTTCCTTTAGACCCATCTTTTGAGCCTGAACGCTCTCAAGAACAAATACAGGATCCAAACATACCTCCACCTAACTCAGAAAATACAGAAAAATTTGCTAAGCTACAAAGATTTGTTAAGGTGAATTTAGTTCGACCAGTTGGAGCTCCACATATGTGGCATGCAGCGATGAATTTTCAAAGTTGTGAACTTACTGTATTAGGGCAACATTACTGGAAACTAGTAAAAAATGGACTCCTTTAAGGTCATACTATGAGCCAAGATGATTCATCGGAACAATATAAAGAGTTAATAGAAAAACTTGCTGCTATCGAGCATGAACGTTGGGCTCATTGGCAAAGTTATTTACATTCTAAATGTCTTAAGAATGAGAATGGTTCATTAACAATTCCCGCAGAATTGGTAGAAAGATGGAATAAGCAAATTAATACCGGATATGAGGAATTGACAGAGGATGAAAAAGAAAGTGATAGAGAGCAAGTGCAGAAGTATTTTTATTTATTAATTCCATTCTTATCTGATCAAAATAAATAGTTTTATGAATCCAGAATTTATGTTTTAGAGTGTATTAAATGGAATTAATTGATGAAAATAAGCTAGCATTTTTTATTGCATTTATTTTGCCTGGATTTATCTGTATGAGAGTTTATAATCTCATATGTCCTAGCCAGATATCTGAATTTAATCAGAAAATTTTGGATTCTTTAACTTATAGTTGTTTGATTTACGGATTTAATTTTGGTTTTATTTTTTGGATTGAAAAATCAAATTTGTCCTCAAGTAATTCATTTTTATACGGTTTATTTTATTTTTATCTGCTTTTTTTAAGTCCTATTATATTAGCGTTAATCTGGTATAAATTAAGAACATCACAATGGCTTCAAAAAACAATGCCCCATCCTGTATCTTTACCTTGGGACTATGTTTTTAGCAAAAGAACGGCCTGCTGGGCCATTGTAGTTTTAACGGATGGTACAAAAATATATGGAAGATATGGTCCTAACTCTTTTGTATCTAGTTATCCATCAGAACCTCAAATTTATTTAGATGAATGTTGGGAACCAAATAGTGAGGGAGGATTTGATCGTAAACATCATGCATCTTCGGGAATAATCATACTATCTAAAGATATAAAAACAATAGAATTTTTTGAAGATGATTATCAAGCATCTTAGTCCAATTTTATATAATAGGAGTACTTGAAATGAGCAATACCAAAAATCCTGATAATTTAAATCGACGGGGATATACTCCTCAGCCTTCGAAACCAACCACGGCCAATAATACAGATAGAACGGCTGGTTATACTCCACCACCTATACAAGATATTTCTAAACCACCCAAAAAAATATAATTTTTTAGGTTTATGTATTGTCGGTATTAGTTATTTAGCACAACAGCTCAATCTACTCATTTGTGCAATTGAGTCTCGAAACTCTATAATACAGTGTAAATATTTTGGATGACTTGGATTTGAAAGTTAGTTTAGGTCGGCAAGTAATCTCAGAGTAGAAATTGAGCTATGTCTATCTGAGAAGGGTAGTTAACCTAATAGTTATCAGATCGATTTTTGTCTATAGAGCTAAGGTAGTTAAATGAAGCAATATCTAGATTTGTGTCAACGCATAGTTGATGAAGGCGTATGGGTTGAAAATGAGCGAACTGGAAAGCGTTGTTTAACCGTTATTAATGCTGATTTAGAGTACCACGTAGGGGCGAATGAATTCCCCTTAGTTACGACTCGAAAAAGTTACTGGAAGGCAGCTATTGCTGAGCTATTAGGCTACTTGCGTGGATATGACAATGCTGCTCAGTTCCGAGCCATTGGCTGTAATACTTGGAATGCAAATGCTAACGAAAATGGAGCGTGGTTAGCTAACCCTTATCGTAAAGGTGAAGACGATATGGGGCGAGTATACGGAGTCCAAGGACGCCATTGGCGTAACTCTGAAGGTAAAGAGTTTGACCAGCTTCGTAAGATCTATGATGACTTACGAAAAGGTATTGATGATCGTGGTGAAATTCTGACTTTCTATAACCCAGGGGAGTTTGATATGGGTTGCCTACGACCTTGTATGCATACTCATACTTTCTCTTTGGTAGGGGATACACTTTACTTAACGTCAGCACAACGGTCATGTGATGTACCATTGGGCCAAAATTTTAACCAAATTCAGGTTTTTACTCTGTTAGCTCTGATGGCTCAAATTACAGGACATAAGGCTGGAAAGGCTTATCACAAGATTGTGAATGCGCATATTTATGAGGATCAGTTAGAACTCATGCGTGATGTTCAGCTTAAACGTGAACCTTATCCTGCGCCAAAACTCCATATCAACCCTGAAATTAAAACGCTTGAAGATATTGAAACATGGGTGACATTAGATGACTTTGAAGTTGAAGGTTATCAATATCATGAACCTATTGCTTATCCGTTTTCAGTCTAAATAAGTTTATTTGAAGATAAAAATATTTCTGTTGGGCAAAAGTTTAAAAACTTTATCTCAACAGAAAATCTTATTTTCATATTAATGTTTTAGAGGACTGATATAAATACCCTCAAATTTTAATAATTCTTTTAATTTCTTAATTTCTTTTTCAGCCTCTAAGAGTAAATTTTGATCGGTTTTGTATAATTTTTTATAATAATCTTTGGATTGTTTCATTTCTTTATACTGAAGCTCGAAATGATCACATTGATTTTTCATATTCTGATATTCATTAAACCAGTAGATAAGTTCAGCTCTTGCTTGTATTAACAACTTCTCTGGTGACATTTCATTCTCAGCACTATTTAAAGCCAGTTTTTCTTTTTTCTGTTTTGCTTTCTTTATTCGTGCCTCTTTAATTTCTTTAAGTTTCTCGATAGGTTCGAATCGGTTTCTAATAGTATTCCGATGAATTCCTGTAAGTTTACATAATTGTGCAATAGTTGCTTTTAGTTTTGGATTGTGCTCAATTTGAAGTAGTGCATTGTTAATTTTCAAGGTATTTGCTTCATAATTCTCTGTGTTTTTAAGGTCGTAAGCTTGATTCTTCATAGTTCAACCTTTTCGCCAAGATTTTCTAAAACCATTACTGCTTCATTCATAGTAGCTAACATTTGTTCACGAAGATGCTCATATCCTGGTTTATTGAGATTTGCTTTATTCACAATATAGATTTCACGCCATTTAGGAGCATGTTTTAGAGTAACAATAGCGTGTTTGCATCGAATAGGGTTACAGCGTAGGGAGCCAATACATGGTAAAGCTGGATCGGTATCGTCCTGTTTATTTCCATAACATAAACCATTTCCAATATTAGTAACGGCAGCACCTTGGTCAGCTAGTGCTTCATATACTTCTTCTTCGGTATAACCATTTACCATATATCCTTGAAACAGAGTGATCAAATTTTTTTTATGTTCATTTGCTTTACCTCCATAAAATGTTCCATTGTGATTGAAAACATTTTTTATAGCTTCTAATTCAGCTGCATGTCTCAATGAATTTTTGCTGTTTCTATTACCATCCTTTGAAAGTATTTCACCAATTTCACCATAGCCTAACGTAACTGACGTAGTAGCACCTTTGGAGACAAATTTACCAATTTCTGCCACGAAGTGTTTTAGCTGAAATGAAATTAAAGGTAGGCCAACTTCGGCTCTAAATAGTTGGTAGGTTAGAGTATGTCGTAGCATATAGGAGTTAAAACTAATCTGATTAGCAATGTATTCCCCCAAAAGTTGGCTAATCAACGCGTTGATTTGATAACTAATCCCATTACTACTCATAGATTTTTCTGAGCCAGTAGGATGAACAGTATTCATATTAGAAACGAGATATGGGGATGATTTGATTTTTGCGATATAAGATGCTGCTAATATAGTGTCTCTAACGATTGGAATAGCTACCCAACGATCATCAAATAAACCAGTATTAATCTCTTGTTGATGTTTTTTAATAGTACTTTCAATTAACCAAACACCATCATCTTGTACTAAGCATGAACAATCTTTTACTTTTATTTCTGCTAATTCAGATGGTCTCATACCTGTATATTGACCAACCAAGTATAGACATGAATATGCCACTAGATTGAAATATTCACGAAGTTTATTTAATTCGTATTTGCGACTCTTTAAGGCTTTTCGTAGAGTAAGTCCACCTGCCAAACCATTTTTATTTATCATCCAGTCAGAGGGTTTAATTAATCCTAATACACAACTTGAAGAGTACCCTTTGGTCCTTAATCGCATTGCAATATAGGCGTTAAGAATTTCATGATTAACTCTCTCATTATTTGCCCAAGATGAATATTTACTGGCTTCAAAACGTTCTAAAGAGTTGATATCTGATATTTTTGACTTATCCCCGATAGCATTTAAAAAGTCGACTACGATGAAAGATGCCATCTTAGATAAATATTCAAATATATTATCTGGGAGCACCTGTTTTTTTTGAATTTTATGAGTATTAGGAGGGTTTTTCCAACATAAATTATTTAAGTCGACATAGGCAATGGGTTTATTAAATACATATTTGATAGAGCTAGGGTTTCGTAAATATTCAAAAAATCTATCTAATTCAGTGTTTTTTATGCGTTCATAGTTTTTAGCCGCTTTATGGTAATATGCTGGAGAGAGGGCTGTTAGGGTTTTAAACTTTGTTTGAACATATTCAAAACCAAACTCTAAATTTAATTGTTTAAATATTTCATTAATAAATGTTAAACCATTTTCAAAAATGGGAATTAATGTGTTGGCTTTTAGGACACCTTTTGCATATTTTGTTTTCCCTGATGTTTTCTTATTATATTGGGGCCAAAATATAGTGTTGTTGAGTAAAGCGAGCTCAAATATGACTTTTATTTCGGTTAAAATAAATCTAGGAATATCATTATATTTTGAAAAGTTTATGCGTAATTTTGCCCCTTGGACATTTCGTGCGGCATTTGGGTAATCAGAATTAAAATCCCAAGTAGAATCGGAAAATTTAGATATTTTCGAAATGGATCTTTCCATAAACTGATTTATGTATATATTAGATTCGATATATTTTTTTTGTAGGCATTGTTCTAGATTGTTTCCTACACTTGGACTATTTATCAGGTTGTGATGATGTTCTGCAAAATTTTTCAGTATATTTAGCTGAGTTTCTATATTCATTAAATTACTCCATCTATCAATACAGTGTTCTCAATGTATTCAGATGCAATTCTTGCGTTTTCAAGCTCCAATGGGGAAAAATTAGATAAGTTGGGGGCTGTAATCTGATTCATGAGTTCTAGATTTTCTCGAAGAATATGCCCGTAGGGAGTGTCAATAATTTGGGTGTTTTCTAAACGAGCTTTGTAATCACGCTGCATTGCAAAAATTTGAGGAAGGTGATGAACTGCAAGCACAACATTGTCACAACGTAAGCATTTATTATATTGTGAACACGGAGTTCCTTGGACATAAGAGGCCAATTTTTTTACAAATTCAGGTGGATCAAAAATATTTCTGCACGCCGCTAAAGGTGTTATAAAAGTTACTGCTGGTTCATCCTTATTTTTAACTTCTATCTTTTTGGGATTCTCTTGGGGTTTAGCTTCCAAAGTTGAGCAATGTATTTCTGTCAGTTTTTTATCTAGCTGTGCTCGACTTATATTATTAAAGTCTAAAGAGTCAATATAACTCAGAGTGGTTTGTATAGATGAGTGTCCTAATACTACTTGAATTTCTCTCATACTTACATCAGCTTTAATCAATTCGCTGACTAAAGTTGGTCTAAATCTACTTATTGTTAGAATTAGTGGGCGGTCTTGATCACCTTTTAACTGATATTTATTAACAAATCGAGTAATGCTGATTCCTAAAGCTTTGTAATTTCTTCCATTAAGTCCTAAGAAAGGAGCTACTCTTTGGTGTGATTTTTTGCTATTTGATTGATAGATAAATAACCTATTTTTGACTGTGTCACTTGTAATATTTTCCCGAATGTTACTTGTCAGTCTAATCACCTCATCAAAAATATTTTTTACAGACTCTTTTTGACTTGGAGTTAGCCAAGTGATTTTGGCTTTAATTAAATCAAGATGATAGTCTTTTTTTCCGTCTGATCTTTCTTTCCAATATCTAAGACAAGGTCTACCTGTAGCTGGATGCTTAAGTGTAAAGTCATCTATATCAAGAGCGAGTAAAGACTCAGTATTTATACCTGTGACTTGGGCTAATTTTAATAAGTAGGGTAATAGGACATCTATTCCAATCATAGATATGACTCCCCACTCTCTATATATATCGTCTAGTTTTTTTCCTGAATCCTGAATAATTTTAAGAAAAGATTTTTGAATTCGTGTTTTGGCTGTGTTGTAAAAAATAGGTTCACAATTAAGTAGGTTTTCAAATATCCAACGAGCATTATTAAGAGTTGATAATCCTTTAATTCGATATCCATATTGATCGAGAGGATTCTTACCAATACCAGTAATTCTATAGGGTTTTAGGATCGATCTAGACTCAGTAATACCTTTGTCGATTGCTTCTAATATTTGCAGGCGTTCATTTTGATTAAATGGTTTCTTTACATCTGTTTGTCTATATACATCGAAGCCAACTGCATTGAAAAAATTATATTCTATATCTTGTATTTGAGTGAGCCTTTTTAATGATTTCCGTACAGCACTTAAAAGAGTCTGTGCATGAGAGCTGGAAATATCTGCGTTTATTATTTTATCTTCTAGGTATTTTCTAAATTTAGATAGAAGATGTTCATCGAAAGTCTCTACAATTATTAAAGGTGTATTTCCATAAAGATTTGAAAGAAATTTGATAAATTCCTTGCATGCACCTTGATAGTTTTCTTTTGCTGATTCAGAAGACACTGTTTTAGATTGTGAGGCAAATAGTTGCTCTATTTGAATATATGGTTCTGCT
The DNA here is from genome assembly GCF_013418535.1 of Acinetobacter sp. YH12137. Classification (NCBI taxonomy): domain Bacteria; kingdom Pseudomonadati; phylum Pseudomonadota; class Gammaproteobacteria; order Moraxellales; family Moraxellaceae; genus Acinetobacter; species Acinetobacter sp. YH12137. Next base: position 19,435 of record NZ_VPBW01000004.1, read on the forward strand.
TCAGAAGGTTTGTGAAAGTCAATAATATTAGTAAGTTTAAGAGTAGCTAATCTATTGAAATGACCTTTAAAGGTTTCCTTAGATGTACCCTGAAAAATTTGCCTTTCATGATTTCGTTCGGCAACAGTCTTATAATTAGCATCTACTATCCCTTTTTCTTTAAGGTCTTGATGAATGTAATTCCAAGCAGCCTTAACAGTGCTAAACTTTAAATGATATTTAGTTATAGGACATTGCTCTTTAGGCATTTTCCCAAGTGAAATCTTATTACCAAAAATAGGCAGTTGCTTTTTATTTTCTAGAGATAGTCCTCGATACCAATTAAGGAGTTTTCTCCTGGCATTTATTTCAGCTAATGCATAACTACCATCGGGTATTAGCAAAATTTCTTCTTCAATCATTTTATTAATAATGGAATGTGTAAGCTTGCTGTATTTAGATGCAGAGTTTTTTGAAATGCCTAAAGTACATGCAAGATAGTTAACATCGACATTTATTTTTGGAGGCGTGTTAGCCTGACTAATTGGTATTTGCCACAAAGCATCTACATTTTGGATAACACTTGATACCCATTCTGCGATAGTAGATTCAACATCTCCGATTTTTTTTTGTTCATTAGTTTTCATTTTTTGTCTGTAATATTGATTTTTAACTGTGTGGTTTCATATATACGTTTCATTTTTTCAGCTTTTGTGACTAACTCACCTTCTTCGTTACACATTGTGCTGTAAATTTCATGGGGGATTTTTGTGTACATTTCAGTAGTATTTAGTTGGCTATGTCCCAAATTTTTTTGCAAAATTACAAGTCGGTCAAGATAATCCATTCCTAAATCTTCTGATTGTAATAGGGCATAAGCACTACCATGTCTTAGTTTATGCGGAGAGATTTGTTTTTTAAGCCGACCTTTCTTAATAGCGCGCTTACTTAAACGTTCTAACAATTTACTGATGCTCGATGCTGTATAAGCAGTACCCTGAGCAGTGAGGAAAGCTGGAGTTACAGCTTGAGTAGCATACTTCCTTGCATATTTTTTATAGAGTGGGGAAGCGTGATATTTCAGGATACGCTGGATTGTTGCAGAGCTTATTAAAGTCCAACGAGGGTTAATTTCATTTCTGCGTCCTTTGCTACCTAAAACTTCCAATGGAACATAACTTGGACAAATTGGTTTGTCTGAGGTGTATGAAATAAATTGTGTACTATTAAAATAAATAGCATTTTTAATATGTTCAACAGTAACTCGTGGAAGTTCGGAACGACGTAGACCTGAATCATATAAAAATTGGAGTACAACTCTTTCACGTTCAGAACCTGTTGATTCAAGTAATACAATAAGATCATCTGGATTACAGGGTGGCATAGGATTATTTTTTGGTGTTTTTGATAAATATCCGTCGCTATAAGGGTTATTTTTACGTATTTGTGTTTGATCCTCTCCTGGAGTGGTTAGATATTTCATGAAAAAAAATAAACATGCATCACGATTCCTGACGGTAGTTGATTTTAAATTTTGATTCCCCTCTAAAAATGTTATGTATTCTTCTATTACGTATGTTGGTACTGTAAGAAATGCCTCATCACTTACATCATCATCAAATTCAGGACGGGTTCGCATATAGTTCAAAAAGTAAGTTAGATTTTTGCCGTAAGTGGGTATGGACTCGGTCGCAAGTTTTTCATGCTTTGATTGGTAAGATAGATATTGAGAAATAATAGGTAAAAATCGACCATTATCATCAAAGACACCCACCCCATTCACGTGTACCTCTTTCGCTAAAAAATCTAATTTATCCTTCTTATTGAGAGGTGATTTAGACAGGTCTAGTTTGGTTTCTATGCAAATTTGGACGGTCATAAATAGTCATTCCTCCATTTGAAAATAAGAAGTTAAATTCAAATTTTTATTGAACTTTTATGGATAATAAATCTAACTTAATGCTGTTTTTTTTTCTTATCAAGGTATTTTTATTTAAATGATTTTAAAATAATTATATTTATAATTAATAACTTATTGAAATTAATTTGAATTTTAAAAGACATTTTTTTAATTTTTTAATAAATTTTTTGATGTAAATAATTAATAAATATTTATGGAACTATAGCAATAATCTCTGACTATTTAGGGATATAAAATTGAAAGGTTAAAAGTTATTGAAGGGATACTGGCATTTTATTTTAGTTTTATTTGGGATTTGGTAATTCTTGTATGAATCTTATTTTAAGCAACTAGTTCAGCATACTGTGCATTATTAATATGGGGGTATAAAAGGAAAACGTCAGCACTGCGTTGATAAAGCTGGCAAGACAATTTGCCATTATGTACAAAGAACTGGAACAGGGTATGGCAAGGCGGTAAAGCCACCTGACTCGCTTCATTTGGATTCCAGCCAGACACAATCAGACGGCGTGAATTCGGATTGGTCTTGATTTCATTGATCAGCCATTTGATCTGGTCAAAACCATCCTGATTGTAGCTGCCATCTGCATTTTGAGTGGCACCAAAATTACGCCATTGATGGCCGTAGACTGGACCAAGCTCACCTTCCGGACGGCCAAAACGTGCAGTCTGTTCTGCAGTTGCCCATTCATCCCAGATGGTGACTTTATTGTCCTGAAGATACTTTACATGGGTATCACCTTTCAGGAACCACAGCAGTTCAATCACGATCGAACGGAAATGAACTTTTTTAGTGGTGAGTAAAGGGAAGCCCTTGGAAAGATCAAAGCGCATCTGATGACCAAATACCGAGCGTGTACCTGTGCCGGTACGGTCGCCTTTATCGCCGCCGTTGTCGAGGATATGTTGTAAAAGGTCAAGATATTGGCGCATAGGTCTCTCTTAAAATCTGTTGCAAATTGCTTTTCTTTGAATTGGGCAATTTAAAATTGCGCTCATCATAACATTTTTTTGAGCACTTCCGCATAGCAGTGAAAATGATTAAACATAAGAGAAAAGGGCATAAAAAAGCATCCATGATGGATGCTTTTTTATCATCTTTTTTAAGCTGTTGGCTTACCGGTATGTACCGTATGGATCAGATCAGACAGGTCATAACCCAGAGATTTAGCATAGGCCAGATATTCCTGTTTGGTTGCTTCATCCAGTGTCGGCTTACGATGCAGGAGCCATAGATATTTCATGTTTGGCTCACCAACCAATGCAGTTTCATAATTGTCATCCAGTTTGAGAATCCAGTAATCCCCTTTGGTAAAAGGTACCCAGCGCAAACCTTCAGGCAAGAAACTGACTTCCAGTTTGCCGTGTTCTGCATCCACAATGGTGGCTTCTCCAATGGATTCATCCAGTTTGCCCGCACCATCCAGACAACGGTTCTGGACGCGAACTGTGCCATTTTCATTCAGGCTGTAGACTGCGGAAATATCAGTACTGTCTTCAGGCTGGTGTTTCATGGGCAGACGAGCAATTTCGTACCAGATCCCTAAATATTGTTCTAAATTGAAATTTGAAATAGTCTTTACATCATGACTCATATTTTTCTTCCTCATCATCTCAATTTAAATTTACTAAATCAGTCTAATACGAGAGTTGTTAACCGGAATGATGTAATCCTGTAGTGAAATGTTGACTTTATTATCGTGAGTAAAATTACAGATTTAGTCAGAAAGGCGCTCAAATATTGATTTAGAAATAGTCTGAGCAGAACTGCTAATTAATTTGAAAAGTAGTGAATTTATAACTTTTTTGTGAAAATTGTAAATTTTATAAATCTAAAAGAAATAACAAGTTAAGTAAAATTAAACAAATGCGGAAAAATATATTTACATTTTTAACGTGAAAAGTAACATTTAACCGTCTAGTATTCACCGCGTGTTGAAGATTTGAAAGCCAAACTTACAGGCGAGGAGTACTTGGTCCAATATGATTTATGATCATCAAGTGAATATGAGCGAAGTGCATGCTCCTGTTCAAGCGAACGTCATAATTCGTTCCCAATCGGGACAAAATTCCAAACGTCAGCCTCAGCGCTATACCTCTGTGTCAGCTCGTAACAAAAGCTCTGAATCTCGCAAGACTTTTAGTGCAATGAACGGCCAGCGTTTCGATATTGAAAAATTCACCAGCTACCTGCAAGGCATTACCCGCAGTACTAGTACACAGAAATGTGCACGCAGTATTCGCGTCGGTTTGCAGTCTTCAGGCGCAAAAATTGTGAATCATCCTGTTGCCGCAGCTGACTGGGGCAATACCCTCCAGCAATTAGGCTATCGAAAAATCAACCTGTCTTTTGACCGTCCGAAAAAAGGTGATATCTACATTATCGACCGGACTTCACAGCATCAGTATGGTCATATTGCAGCATATTCTGGTTCGGCCTGGGTTTCTGATTTTAAACAGAATGGCTATGCGGTCTATCGTAATTCCGATGTGAAATATACGTATTACCGTCTAGATTCATATCTTTAAATCAGACGCTGAAAATTTCAGAACTTAAAAATGAAAGTCGCGAAATGGTTCAATCTTCGAAGCGTTTCGCACGTTTATTATAAATCGACAAGATAAACAGTCCAATCGCCACAAAACCCAAGCATTGTAGACCTAGCGCTATAGTTTCCCAGATCTCACCCGTTTTAGGTAAATAACCGATCAGGCTAATTACTGCCACAATCGGAATCGCCATCGTTAAAGCACGAAAACCTTCGGCATAAGGATTTTCAGGAGCAAGCTTTAATCTGAATTCACGCAAGACGTGTATCAGCATTCCAATCGCCAGACTGATTCCAACAAATATCGGACCCAGTTTCGCTACAGTCGATGCTATGTAAATTACGATACATACCGCAATAATAATGATGAGCTTGAGCTGACGGTTGCAGCGTTCGGAGTACCAGAACTCAAGCATGTGGGGAACCTGAATCCGACTTGTTCTGATTAAGCAAAGACAGAGGCGAAAACAGGCAGATCGCCAAAGCCATAAAGGCAATTCCCTGAGCGCCCGGTAGCAGAATTTCACCCTGTTTCATGTTCATAAAAATCAGGCTGATTAATAAGGCAATCGGAATCCAGGTCAGGACACGATAGAACAGGCCAGTCGGATTTTTTGCTGCGAAATGAATTTTGCAGTAACGACAAATCAGGAAAATAATTCCAGTACCAGCAAACATCAGGATGGCATCTAAAGGCAAAGGTTCCATCCAGTACAGACCTACGGCAATTGCAGCAATCACAACAAAGAACAGCAGTTTTTTCAGGAGCGACACCTGCGGATTGAACCAGAACTCAAGCATGATGATGTATGAACAGAAAAGATAAAAAGCACTTTAGCATATTTTAAATATAAAAAAGCGAGGCAGAGGCCTCGCAATATTTAGGAAAATTATCCGTTATTTTTCTGTGGACCCCAGTCATAAATTTTCTTCTGATAAGCGTACCACAACATCCACAGACCAATCAGGATCATTGGCAGGCTCAGGAATTGTCCTTTACTCATCCAACCAATAAATAGCTGACCATTATCCGGTTCACGGAAGAACTCGACGATAAAACGGGCTAGACCATAGCCGGTCAGGAATACCGCAGAAACTGCCATACGTGGACGTGGCTTGCTACTAAACCACCACAGTACGATAAACAGAATCAAGCCTTCACAGAGCGCCTGATACAGTTGTGAGGGATGACGTACCAGCTGCAGCGGATCGGTTGGGAAAATCATGCCCAAGGCAAAATTTGGATCAGTGACTTGACGACCATAGAGTTCACCACCAATAAAGTTACCAATTCGGCCAAACATCAGGCCTGTCGGAACGCAGGGCGCAATAAAGTCCAGTGTCTGGAACCAGGCCATCTTATATTTCTTGCACCACCACAACATGGCCAGGATTACGCCGAGGAAGCCGCCGTGGAAACTCATCCCACCGGTCCAGATATGGAACAGCCAGAGTGGATTTTCCAAAAACTGAGAAAAACCGTAGAATAAAACGTAACCGACCCGGCCACCGATAATCACACCCAAAGCCCCAAAGAAAATCAGATCCGAGACCATATCTGGTGTCCAGCCGCGTTGTTTAGCGCGATAAGTCGCCAGTCCCCAGGCAAATAAAAAAGCCAAGAGATACATCAGTCCATACCAGTGGACTTGCAAAGGCCCGAGCGAAATTGCAACGGGATCTATGTTTGGATAGGTGAGCATTCCTGTTCCTTGTGATTCTGTTTTGCACAGATTTTAGCTGAAAGCGAAGAAAATTGTTGTACATTCAATGTGTAAAGATCGAGAGCATCAATTATGTGTATTGTGGCACTGGCTTGGCGAGTTCTGGATGAAACGCCTTTATGTCTGATTTCAAATCGTGATGAGTTCTATCAACGTCCAACACAGGCATTATATGAATGGGAGAACAGTCCGATTATTGCCGGGCAGGATCTGCAGTCTGGTGGTACCTGGATGGGTATAACTGCTTCAGGACGATGGGCAGTGATTACCAATTTCAGGGATGGTAATGACAAGAATAACTACCCAACTTCACGTGGACATATCATTCAGCATTTTCTGGAATCTGAATTGAAACCTATCCGGTTTGCCCAAGAACTGGAAAAAAAGCAATGTAACTATGCAGGCTTTAACCTGTTTGTTGGTGATCGAGAGCAGGCGGTCTATATGAGCAACCGTGGTGAAGCACCGCAAGTGTTGGCGCAAGGGGTATATGTGGTTTCCAATGGCCTGATGAGTGAAGACTGGTACAAGACCCGACATTTACGCAAACGCTTTACCCAGGAATTTTTACCGATGCTGCAACAACAGGTAGTTTCGGAAGCTGATCTGTCTTATGCCGTGTGGGATATTCTGGAAGATGAACGTAAAGTGATTCCTGAACTGTTACCTGAAACAGGGATTTCGGTGGAAATGGAACATCTGCTGTCTTCGACATTTATTCAAAGCCCAGCCTATGGCACCCGCTGTTCTAATTTTTTGAGAATGACCAATGATAAATGGTGCTGGCTAGAAAAATCACAGCAGGGTGAAAATGTAGGACAGGTGATTGAAAAAATTATTCCATTGGACAAAAAACAAGGCTGACATAGGTCAGCCTTGTTTTGAAGTTGCTTGAGAATTAAGCTTGAGTCGTTTCTAAGGCTTCACCTGCAATGATTCCCCCATCTTTACGGGTAATAACCACTGTAGCCGAACGAGGGCGAGAGCCTTTGCCTGTACTGATTAAATTTGCAGGCTGGTTTGATGGCCAAGTACCACCCGGATGCTGAACATTCACAAAAATTGCTTTGTAGTCTGGTGTCATGGTCACACCCGTAATTTCACAATCTGCTGGACCGACCAAGAAACGACGTAACTTGGAGTCATCTAGTTGAGTGCCAAGTGGTGTTTTCTGAGTACCGGCACCTGCAGTAGCTGTAGCTACACTACCATCACCAATTTGACCTGGTAAAGCAGCCAGCATCATACAGTTCGTGGTATCTGTATAAGCACCATCATCGGTTTGAATCCACAGTACGCCACGTGGATCGAACCACATGCCATCTGGACTAGAGAAGTCATTGTCATCGGTCAAGCCTGACAGGTTAACCCCAGGAATCGAATCTGCTTCTGCACCAAACAGGAAAATATCCCAAGTGAAGCCAGTCGAGCTGACATCATCCTGATCTTCACGGAAGCGGATGATATGGCCGTTGATGTTACCGCGCAAGCGATTAGTCGTATCATCATCGTCCGAGTACTGACGTGGGTTGGCTGCATCAATGGCATGGCCGGTACCGCGTTGCGAGTTATTGGTTAAAGTTACATAAACTTCACCATTTTCAGGATTTACGGCAACCCATTCTGGACGGTCCATTTTGGTCGCGCCCGCTGCATCGGCAGCTAGACGTGCATGTACCAAGATATCGGCCTGATCTTTAAACTGATACTTTTCATAACTAGTAATTTTCGGGTTATTCATGGACAGTTCAAGCCATTCACCACGCGCTTCACCCGTAGCTTCATTAAAATCAAACTTGGCGACATAGAACTTACCGTGGTCCATGTATTTATCACCAGCTGCATAGCCACCATTGATATCACTTGGATTCCAATTGGTTGCTGATACAAACTTATAGATGTATTCGCCCTGAGAGTCATCACCCATATAGAATGCAAGTGGCTTACCTTCAATCGCACGGCTAACACGGCAATCTTCATGCGCAAAACGACCCAATGCGGTACGTTTTACTGGGCGACTGCGGTTATCGAATGGATCAATTTCCACGATCCAGCCAAAGGTATTGATTGTATTTCGATAATCTTCTTGAGCTGTGTTCGCTAAAGCAGCAGTGTTCCAACGGCTGAACATATCTACAGATGAAAGTGTTGGAGTTGTAATACTCTGCCAGTTATAACCACTTGCCTTATTGCTCACTTTATAGCGAGAGATGGCATGTTCAGTCATGGCGTCACGTACATCCCCAGCATCATCTTCTGTTTGACGCGCGATGTACTGATTAAAATTTTCTTCAGTGGTGAGGTAAGTACCCCACGGAGTATAACCATTACCACAATTATTAATCGTACCGCGTGTGATCAAGCCAGTTGGGCTAAATGCTGTCTGTACCAAGGCATGGTTTTTTACAGGGCCTCTAAATTCGATTTCACTTGCTGCAGTAATACGACGGTTAAATGGTGAGTCCAGATTCACACTAACAGCTTGAGTGACTGGGTCTTTTTTCAAATGAACAATTGAAACACCATGCGCGTATATTTCACGAAGCGCTTCATCTTCAGTAATATCTTTTGGATCAAAAGCATTGCCGCGAGGGTGTAGATCACCACGTTGCAAATATTCATGGTTCATGACCAACAGACCTTGATCAGATACTGTTGCATCATAATTTTGCTTAGCGGCATTCATACCGAAAAAGGTCATGCCGTCATGGTTATCACCAACACGACGCTCATATGAAATACCACTTGGAATATTGTTTTCATCCCAAACTGGCAGGCTTGAATTCAGAGGATCGCCTACAGCGTGCAAGATTTTGAAATCGTAGCCTTCAGGCACCGAAAATTGTTCTAAAGTATTTTTCTCGACTGCCTTAAATTTTAGCGAGCTTGGTTTCGCTGTTAAATCTGGTTCAGTTGATGGTGGAGTAGGATTGTCTGAGTTATTTGGTTCATCATCGTCATCACTACAACCGGTTAAAGAAGCTGCTAAAGTTAAGGCAACTGCACCACCAGCTGTTTTTTTGATCAATTCACGGCGGTTAATATTTTTTTGCAAAAGTTGAGTGAACTCTGCATTCCCCGAATTGTTGCTGTCATAATCATCATTAAAATCTAAATAATCTGTCATTTTTTCTGATCCTGGTGAAAGGCTTGCTTTTCATTAAGTCAGAAATAAATTAGACCTAAAGTATGACAAAATGGTTAAGTCTATATTTCAATAAAATTAAATAAATCAATATATTGGTGTAAATGTAAACAAAAAGACAGCCAAGGCTGCCTGAGTGAAATACATTCTTTTTGTTTTTGGGTTCTTGTTATTGTTGATCGGTTAAACGGCGTTTTTCGATCAGTTTTCCTGCCAGTAAACCCAGTTCAAACAGTAACCACATGGGGATGGCCAACATGATCATCGACAAGGCATCGGGTGGAGTCACGAACATAGCTACAAAGAAACAGCCAACGATAATAAAGCGGCGTTTTTCGACCAGCGTCTGGGTTGAAACCACTCCAATCAAGATCAGAACCAAGGTAATAATCGGGATTTCAAAGGTAAAACCAAAGACCAGAAACAGCTTTAAACAGAAGCTGAGATAACTGTTGATGTCGGTCATTGGGGCTACGGTTTCAGGCGAAACACTGATAAAAAAATGCAGAATCGAGGGCAATGTTACAAAGTATGCAAAGCTGATGCCAGTATAAAACAGCACGATACTGCCGATCAGAAGTGGTAAAGCCAGACTCTTTTCTTTGGCATACAGCGCCGGCTTAATAAAGGTCCAGAGCTGGTACAAGATGAACGGCATCGCGATCATCAGTGCCACAAAAAAGTTCAGCTTAAACGGTGCCATGAAGGTTGCCGTCACATCAGTGGCAATCATGGTCGAGCTTGCGGGTAGCTGTGCACGCAGCGGTTCAGACAGCCACTGGTAAGTCTGATTGGCAAAGGGTAATAAACAGAAAAACAGGCCAATCAGGACAGCAACTACTTTAAACAGATGCTTTCTTAATACCACCAAATGCTGGGTAATTGGCATCTCTTCAAGATTTACCACTGCAGCATCATTTGAGGCTGGTGTGGTCGGTAAGGATGTCATACAGCCACCTTCATTTCTGTATAGCGTTGTTCGGAAATCGCAGCTTGTGTTATTGCCGGTTTAGGTAGATACACAGGGGATACAGGCTCTACGATCGGCTGATAGCTGACCGATACCTGAACAGGCTGAGGCTTTGCTTTTGATTTCTCAGTTGCGATCGGCTGCTGTAAATCTGCCATTTGTGCCTGCATCTTGGCTTCGAGTTGCTGAATCCGCTGCATTTCAGCCTGCATTTGTTCGCGTAGCTCAGACAGACGTAATTCACGATCAAGATCATTCTGAACATTGCTCACCATACGCTTGATCTTGCCGTACCATGTTCCGACAAAACGTACTGCCTCAGGAAGTTTCTCTGGCCCAAGGACTAAAAGCGCAATAATCCCGAAAATCAGCAGCTCGGTCATTCCGATATTGAGCATAGCGAACTCTTAACTCTTGATCGAGGTTTCAGGGGTTTTGACTTGTGCCTCGATGATGCGTGGCTCTGCTAACTTGGCCTGTTCAGCTTCTTCATCTTTGACCGATTTTTTAAAGTCTTTAATTGCGCCGCCAACATCTTTACCCAGATTTTTCAGTTTCGATGTGCCAAACAATAAAATCACCACAATTGCAAAAATCAGCACATGCCAAATTGATAATCCTGCCATTATTTTATCCTCCATATTTCATGCACCTATCTCAGCAGGCTTGTATGACAATGCAGTGACGCTTTAATGACAGTTTGCCGACACAGCATCAGTGCGATGAATAGCTCATATCAAAAAATCTACGATTCGATTAAAACCATGCTGTGCTAGCATATGGCCTGATATAGAAATCCCAGCAGTACTGTCATGGCCTTGATTCTTCCGCTCCTGTCTTTTCTGACCGGTTATTGGGGCGTGCAATATTTAAAACCGATTCGGCCTTTCTTGGCGGCTTTACTGGCCCGGGTCCTGATTCCGGTGCTGATTATTTACAACATGGTGTTCTACCAGGAAGGCAGTTTGTGGCTGATCAGCTTTAGCTTCTTTTGTTCCTGCCTGTTTTTTGCCGTATTTTATTGCATCCTTAAAAATAAACTGCGTGCCTTATGTCTGAGCTATTTAAATGGTGCATGGCTGGGGATTCCTTTTGCCTTGGCCGTTTTTGGTCCACAAGCGACCAGTACCGTGGTGGCGCTGTACATTGGTGGTTCTTTGTTTGGCAATGTCTGTGCAGTCATGGCAGTCAGTGAAGCCAGACAAGACGCGCGTTATATTTTAAAAAATGTGTTGCTCTCACCGCCAGTGGTGGCTTTGTCGATGGCAGCTTTATTGTCATTTTGGGATTTGAGTCACTGGCAACAAGTGGCTTGGGTAGAGATGCTGTATCAAGCCAATAAAGTGCTGGTGACTTTTAGTGGCATGTGTGTGCTAGGAATGTGGCTAAGCAATGTACGGATCAGCCGCTTCGATTTAATGCGCAGTCTACAACTAATTTTTAGTCGGGGATTGTTTGCGGTGTTACTGTGTGGTGCAGCTTATTTTTATTTGCCGATTCCACAGTTTACTCTAACGTATGCCGTCATGCTGATGTTCTTTTTATTACCGCCAGCAGCCAATATTGTGGCACTGGAAACCCATTATCAGGGCACAGGTTATTCAGCGAAATATATTGCCTCAGGAACGATTGCGAGTGCAATTTTGATTGGGGTGTATGGGATGGTGGTACATGCGGTGGTGCCAACGTTATGAAAGTTCCCTCTCCTTGTAGGAGAGGGTTAGGGAGAGGTAATTTACTATTTAAATCCCTCCCAACCTCCCTTTGAAAAAGGGAGGGGCTCCTTCTCCCCAAGGGTGAGGAAATGGCCTCCCTCTAACTCCCTCCTAAAAGGAGGGAGGACTCCTTTAGGAATTAGATTTATTTTTCCAAACTCGCCTTAAACAGTTTCATCGCCTGACCACGATGGCTGATTTTATTTTTTTCTTCCTTGCTCATTTCCGCACTCGCAATACCCAGTTCAGGTAACCAGAACAGCGGATCATAGCCAAAGCCATTTTCACCACGGGCTGCTTCCAAGATCTCACCTTTCCAGATGCCCTGGAAGATTTGTGGTAATGGGTCTTCGGCATGTTGAACTAAGGCCAGTACACACACAAACATGCCTTCAATCGGTTCACCGTCTTTACGCAGTGGTTTCAGGTCAGCCAGTAATTTTTCGTTGTTCGCTGCATCATCACCATGTTCACCCGCATAACGTGCCGAGTAGATCCCAGGTGCACCGCCCAGAACTGGTACACAAATCCCTGAATCATCAGCAATCGCAGGTTTGCCAGAAATACGTGAGGCATGACGTGCCTTGATAATGGCATTTTCAACAAAGCTCAAACCATCTTCAATTGCGTCTTCAATATTCAGCTTACCTTGAGGAATAACTTCAACTGGAAGTTTGAGTTCTGCAAACATCTTTTCAAATTCTGCAATCTTGCCTTTATTATTACTTGCCAGTACCAGTGTGCCTTGGGATAACCAGTCAGTTGAAGCCATATCAATTACTCATCTTTCAAATTACATATATGTAGTGTAGCAACTTGCTGCAGTTTTTAGGCCATAAAAAAAGCACCCGAAGGCGCTCTTTTGCAGATCCAGCTTATTGTGCCTGAATCCAACGGTCTGCACGATCACGTGCTTGACGGATCTGTTCCTGGGTCAAGTTGGCTGCCAATGCAGTTTTTTTGCCTTCAGATAAAGTAATCACTTTATTGTCCAGCATGCCGTCACGGGTAGAGAGTTCATACCACTGATAAGCACCCATATAGTTTTTCTTTTTCTCTTCCATCATCGCCAGGTTAAAGCTGGCACGATTATCACCGCGGCTGGCTGCTTTTTCAAAGTACTGGCGAGCCAGTGTTTCATCTTTCTTGGTGCCAATACCATCTGCCAGCATACGGCCTACATTCAATTGAGCCACTGCCAGACCTTGATCTGCTGCTGCTTTATACCAGGCAAAAGCCTGACGTTCATCTTTCTGAATGTCTTTACCATACTGGTATTTTGTTGCTAAATAAAATTGTGCACCAGGCTGACCTGCTTTAGCCGCTTTAGTCAGACTATGAATGTCCATTACTGAATATTGCGCTGCTTGGCTGGCCACAGAAGGCGTTGGTGCAACGTAATCGGCATGGGCCTGCATGCCAAAAAGTCCAGCCAGTAGCGTCGTACTTAATAATAATTTTTTCATAGAGCGCTCACTCGATAAATTGCGACTTCACCAAATAGATTTGGGAGATGTTTGCTCAGCAAACTATCTTCTTGATTCCCATTCACAGCGAGTCGATTAATAATTTTTATGTTGTTTTCCGCGCATAATGCTTCAAAGTCACGGAAGGTACATAGGTGAATGTTCGGGGTGTTATACCACATATAGGGTAAGGCTTCCGAAACCGGCATTTTCCCTTTTAATGCCAAGAAAGAACGAGTCTTCCAGTGCGCAAAGTTTGGAAAGGTAATAATGGCCTGTTTCCCTACACGCACCATGTCACGCAATAATACGTCTGGTGCATCTACAGCTTGCAAAGCTTGTGCCATCACCACATAGTCAAAAGACTGGTCAGCAAAACGGCTTAAACCGAGGTTTAAGTCCTGCTGGATGATATTTAACCCGCGACTGATCGCAATTGCAATCTTTTCTTGATCAATTTCTAATCCATATGCACGAATATTGTGCTTTTTGCTCATATGGGCCAGCAGTTCGCCATCACCACAACCGAGGTCGAGGATACGTGAACCGGGCTTGATCCATTTCTCAGCAAGTTGTTGGTCAATACGCATTACACAGCCTCCTTCGGTGTTGATCGCAGATGTTCTTCACCGCCTAGAAAGGCGCGCAAGGATTTTACATACAGGGGAATCGGGAACAGGAAGGAGTCATGGCCTTGTTCAGCATCAATATCGACATAGCTGACCGGCTTATGATTGGTAATGAGGGCATCCACGATTTCAACAGAACGTGAAGGCGAGAAACGCCAATCGGTCGTGAAAGAAACTACTAGGAACTTACATTTGGTTTGTGCCATCGCTTTGACCAGTGACTGCTGATATTCACGTGAAGGATCAAAGTAGTCCAGTGCCTTGGTCATGATCAGGTAAGTGTTGGCATCAAAGTTACGGCTAAACTGTTCACCCTGGTAACGCAGATAGCTTTCGACCTGGAATTCTACATCGAAGCCATACATGAATTTGCCAGATTTTAAATCACGGCCAAATTTCTGCTTCATGGCTTCTTCAGACAGATAGGTAATATGACCGACCATACGTGCCAGAATCAGGCCACGTTTTGGATAGCTGTCATTTTCTAGATAACGGCCATGATGGAAGTCCGGATCTGACAGAATCGACTGACGCGCGACTTCGTTAAAGGCAATATTTTGTGCAGACAGTTTTGGTGCGCTGGCAATAATCACACATTTTTGCAGACGGTCCGGATAATCTACCGACCATTGCAAGGCCTGCATGCCCCCGAGTGAGCCGCCAATGATGGAATACCACACATCAATCCCCAGACGGTCAGACAGCATCGCCTGTGTTTTTACCCAGTCACGCACAGTGACTAGCGGAAAGTCTGGACCATATGGACGGTTATCATTTTCGGGATTAGGAGAGGTAGGACCAGTAGAACCATTACAACCGCCGATATTATTCAGCGCCACCACAAAGAATTTATTGGTATCGATTGCCTTGCCCGGGCCAATACAGGCATCCCACCAGCCTGGTTTTTTGTCATCTTCATGATGATAACCGGCAGCATGGTGATGGCCAGACAGGGCATGGCAGATCAAAATGGCATTGGACTTATCGGCATTCAGTTCGCCATAAGTTTCTACCATCAGTTCAAAACGTGGGAGGATGCGACCGCATTCAAGCTCTAACGGCTGTTCGAATTGGAACTTTTGTGGGACAACAAGGCCCACTGAGTCAGCTGGAAAAGACACGGGAATGATTCGCCTTAAATCTTTAGTATGAATAAATAAAAGGATACCATTTGCAGGTATCCTTCTAAAGTCTTTTTAATGCTATGAATTATTGCTAATTCAAATACCGGATTTAGACGGCAGCAGCAATCACCTGTTCAGTGCTTAACACATCCTGATCGATCAGACGGTTGGTACATGCAATAATTGCTTCAATCGAAGAGGTCACGATGTTGTCATGCACGCCCGCACCAAAGGCAGATTTACCTGTGCCTTTTACTTGAAGTTCAACCAATGCCAAGGCTTTGGCATGTGCACCTGAACTGATGCTACGTTCTTCATAGTTCAAGACATCAATCGGCAATTGTAATGCATCCAAGATCGCAGAGATCGGACCGTTACCTTCACCACGCAAGTGCTGAGTTTCACCATTGACTTCAATATCCAACTCAATCACCTGATTGCCATTTTCATCTGACAATTTATAGTTTTTGGCAGAGTAATGAGCATCTTTCGCGGCAACATACGTCTCTTTGAACAAGCTCCAGATCGCTTGTGCGGAAATCTCAGTACCATCTTCATCGGTTTTTTGCTGTACGATTTGCGAGAATTCGATCTGTAAACGACGTGGCAAGGTCACGTTGTAGTTCGATTCTAACAAGTAAGCGATACCACCTTTACCAGACTGTGAGTTCACGCGAATGACAGCGTCATAGTCACGGCCCAAGTCTTTCGGATCGATCGGCAAGTACGGCATATCCCAGATTTCTTCGTTTTTCTGGAATTCGAAACCTTTTTTGATGGCATCCTGG
The DNA here is from genome assembly GCF_013418535.1 of Acinetobacter sp. YH12137. Taxonomy (NCBI): domain Bacteria; kingdom Pseudomonadati; phylum Pseudomonadota; class Gammaproteobacteria; order Moraxellales; family Moraxellaceae; genus Acinetobacter; species Acinetobacter sp. YH12137. The sequence goes on from NZ_VPBW01000004.1 coordinate 35,445, forward strand.
TGTGAACCAGAGAATGCTGTGAACACCAAGTCACCCGCATATGGATGACGTGGGTGGACTGGCAAGCCCGTACATTCTTCAACAGTCGCAATGATTTCGTTGATATTCGAGAAATCCAAGTTTGGTGCAACACCCTGGGTATACATGTTCAAGGCAATTGCCGCTACGTCCACGTTACCGGTACGCTCACCATTACCGAATACACAACCTTCAACACGGTCAGCACCGGCCATAATTGCTAATTCAGACGCTGCGATCCCACAGCCACGGTCATTATGGCAGTGAACTGAAATGATCACGCCGTCACGACGCTCGATGTTACGGTGCATCCATTCCACCTGATCGGCATATACGTTTGGTGTAGAGACTTCGACAGTGGCTGGCAAGTTCAAGATCACTTTGTTTTCTGGAGATGCTTCCCAGATTTCAGTCACAGCGTCGCAGACATCTTTGGCAACTTCTAATTCAGTTGCAGAGAAACATTCAGGACTGTACTGGAAGACAAATTCAGTTTCAGGCTGTTTTGCTGCGTATTCTTTCACTTTTTGCGCTGCATTTATCGCTAACTGTTTTGCACCTTCAACGTCTACGTTCAACACTTTTTGACGGAAGGTTGGAGAGTTAGAGTTGTAGATATGCACGATTGCGCGTTTCGCACCTTGTAAAGATTCAAAAGTACGTGCAATTAAATGGTCACGTGCCTGAACCAATACTTCGATGTAGACGTCATCCGGAATATGACCTTCTTCAATCAATTTACGAGTGAAGTCGAAATCAATTTGAGAGGCAGACGGGAAGCCGATTTCAATATGTTTGAAACCGATTTTTACCAACATCTGGAACATTTTGAACTTCTGCTCGATGTTCATTGGCTCGAAGATCGCCTGGTTACCATCACGCAGGTCAGTACTCATCCAGATTGGCGCTTTAGTAATTTCATTATTTGGCCATTGACGGTCTGGTAAGTCCACACGTTGATACATGCGACGGTATTTTTTACTTGGATCAGCCAACATCATGAGAGAGCTCCTTAGGTAGCCTGGCATACTCGCTTGGTGTAGCAGTTGCTCGGTCTACAGCATAGATTTTGTCTATATATTCGTTTACAGGCAGGTGAGGATAAATTAGATCAATCCTGTATTTTTTAAGTTTTGATCATCAGGATCAACCAGACACCTGCATGGTGAACCTATAATTAAATTTTAGTCCAGAAAACGTGAAAAGTTTTTGCTTTTTCTATGGATTTTAGTCGTATCTTAAAAAAGATTTTCTTATAAAGTTATTAATTGGAGAAATATTTCTATAATCTATTTTAATCTTGTTGGATTTTCCTGTAATTAAGCGATAAGGCTAAAATATTTCTTTATATAATAGCTTTGTTGGAAGTTCTTAAGCAATGCATACATGAAATCTTTCATATCAAAAAATAAAGGCTAGTTTGATGAATCCAGACTAGCCCTTAATATCATGAAGATTGCTCAGATCAGTATTTAAAATGCAGGCCTAAAACGGCACTGATGCCTTCTGCTTCTGTAGCATAGTGGGAAGAATAGGCTTTGCTAAAATAACGTGTATCGGACAGGTTATTGATATTTAGCTGTAGATCCACATTGGGGTTCACCTGATAACGTGCCATGGCATCGTAACGCACATAACCGGGAATAAATTTGGTATTGGCGGCATTGCCATAAACTTTATCCATTGCCACAGCACCGGTACCCAATGTTAGTTGAGGTATGACCTGATAGGTCATCCATAGAGTTGCACTGTTTTCTGCTACGTTCTGAACCCGATTGCCATTGTTTGTGCTTGGAACATAAACCGGTTCGGCCGTGGTTCCAATATTTTCAAAGCCACCATCAATCAGTTCACTATCCAAATAGGTATAGCCTGCGGAAATTGCCCATTTCTCAGTAATATTTCCATTGATACCCAGCTCAATCCCATCGACACGGGTCTCACCAATATTACGGGTGGTGCCATCAGCATCGGTGGCGCGGGTATTGGTCTTTTCAGTACGGAAAATGGCTGCCGTCAGATTCAGTTTATCTTCCAGAAGATCCCATTTAGTTCCCAGTTCCATGGTGCGGACTTTTTCAGCTTTTAGATTTTCAATAGCTGCGCTAATACTTTCAGAGCCATCACCACCATCGATACCGACCGGATTCGAGGAAGTGGCATAGCTGATATAAATACTGCCATTTTCTCTTGGCTTAAAGACCAGACCCGCCTGATAATTAAAAAAGTCTTCTTCATTTTCGAGGGTCAGCTGATCACCTGGAACGGCGGTAATCGGCGTATTGTTTGCACCTGTCACCGCATTATTGAATCGTCCATAGGTTAAGGTTTGCTGGGTTTTATAATCATCCCAACGTATGCCCAGATCCAGAATCCATTGCGGATGCAATTCGATACTGTCCAGTAAGTAGATCGATTTTGATTTGGTCTCGATATCATAACGGTCCGCACCATCTGTATTAAGTGTCTCCGTCCACGCACCCCGGTCTGGATTGTCTACAGAAGTACACCAGCCTAAGGCCACATTGGCAGGAGTACCACAGGCCGCAAAAGAGCTTCCAGTAGCATTCAGACCATTAATAATATATTGGGTACGTTCAGTATCCTGATCTGAATATTCTGCACCCAGGTTAAAGCTGTGTTGAATAGCACCAGTATCAAATTTGCCTGTTAAAGCCAGTAGGTCAGTAAAGGTATCGGTATTTGCGATACGTGAATTGGCCCGTGCCCAGACATTGCCATTCAAAATGAAGTTTCCGCGTGAATCATCGGGGTTGGTCCAGAGATAGTCATTTTTGGAACGGTTAAATACCGCTGTATTACTCAGGGTCAGATTGTCATTCAGGTCATGTTCCAATTTAAAGGTACCAATCTGGTTTTCCTGTTTCTGGAAATCACGATCTTTCCAGCCATAGTATTGACCAGCTTTGGCATCAATTGGTTTCCCATTGCCATTTAAAGCGGCATTGGCATTGGTCGCTGCAAATGGATTGTTATAGGGAATGCCGGAATCTGGAATATCATCAGTTTTCAGATAGTAATAACTTAAAGTTCCACGCGTTGCGCTGTCCAGGCCGAAACTGAAGCTGGGTGCAATACCAGCACGTTTATATTCAGCACCGTCATGTTGACCGGCTTTTTCATTCTGGTGACCCATGACCGCGACACGAGCCGCCATGCCATTGCCGAAGTCCTTGTTAGCATCCAAAGTGATACGGGCATACATATCTGTACCACCCGCAACAGAGCCTTCCAGTGCATCTCCCTTTTTCGCTACTTTGGAGATCATATTAATACTGCCACCCGTAGTGCCCGCACCGCCCATGGCAGAAGCAGAACCTTTGGTAACTTCGACCTGCTCAATGGCAAACATTTCCCGGTTTTGTGAAGTCGAATTTCGCACGCCATCGACGTACATCGAACTTTCCGAGTTATAGCCTCGAATAAAAGGCCGGTCCCCATTCGGATTGCCGCCTTCACCTGCCCCTAAAGTAATACCTGGTACGGTACGCAAAGCATCAGCCAGCGTAGTGACCTGCGTATCTTCAATCAGTTGTTGGGGAATCACGACCACAGACTTTGGCGTGTCCAGGAGTGGCGCAACAAACTTGCTATTGGCTGACTGATCGACTTTTAGACCCGGCACGGGTTTAGCTTGTACTTCCTGATGAATGGTCTCAAGCTGCACCACATTTTCCTGTGCAATCGTGTGTGCAGATGCAAAAGAAAGGGAAGAAACGATGGCTGAAGAAACTATTTTTTTACGAGATTTTATATAGCTCATAATCATTCTTTTTTATTTTTAAGTTTGGATTCGCAAATAATAATTATTATTGTTATCGTTGCTATCCTTCTTGCATTGATATTGGCAATGAACAAAATTTAATCAATTTAAAAAATAGATAGACTAGAGTGCGAACTGAGAATTAAAACCATGTTTTTAATATAGATTGATTAAATATGGATCTTATTTGGTTTTTATTGATAATAGCTATTGATATATAAAGCTATGTTGAATTGCCTTTAAAGACGCTTCAAGGAGTTAAGGGTAAGATATTTAACTAATTTATTTTTCATTTTTATTTTCAATTAAATCCTAATTAATCAATTCCCCTAAATAGACAGCTCGGTTGAATATCTGCCACGGTCGCTGTTCCCATTAAGGCCATGGTAATCTCAAATTCTTCTTTCAGGATTTTGATCACATGCGCTACGCCCAAAGCTCCGGCAGTCGCCAGACCATAAATATAAGGACGGCCAATCAGGACAGCAGAAGCACCTAAGGCAATAGCCTTGAATACATCCGATCCACGACGGATGCCACCATCATAGAGCAGAGGAAAATCTGCTGGCACCACCTTTTTAATCAGTTGCAAGGCAATGAGAGGAGAAATGCAGGTATCCAGCACACGACCGCCATGATTGGAAATAATCAGACCTTTTACCCCATGCTGAATCGCCTGCTGGGCATCCTGAGGATGTACGATTCCTTTTAGAATCACGGGTAAATGGGTTTGCTGTACGATCCAGACTATGTCTTCCCAAGTTGGGGCAATTTTCATTAGTCCGTTAAAGACAGGATGATCACCTTCCTTTAATTCTGGTAAGGGAATATGGGTAGGCGTATGCGGATGTTGCATGCCTTCCGGTAAATGAAAAAACGCACGACGTTCACGATCGCGGATGCCAGTATGTGGTGAATCTACCGTAATCACTAGCGCCGTATAATGGTGTGCCTCAGCCATTTTGACCAAAGCTAGAGATTTTTCCCGATTCCCTTGCCAGTAAAGCTGAAACCATTTGCGTGGATTGTCCTGTTTCAATGCGCGCATGTCAGTATTCGTAAAAGTACTGAGAATCATATTACTACCCATCACTTCTGCGGCGAGGGCAGAAGCGGCTTCGGCTTCAGGATGAAACTGCTGCTGATGTCCAATTGGTGCCAAAAAAATTGGATGCGGAAATTTTTGTCCGAACATTTCAAGTTCAGTACTGCCTTGGGTCAGATCTTTCAGCATACGCGGCAGAAGCTGAATATCCTGAAATTGCTGTAAGTTATCCCGGACACTGACTTCATCCATGGAGCCACCTTGCAGATAGTTCCAGACCATACTGGAGAGATGTTTTTCTGCTTCGACCTCATAATCGGCGATGGTTTGTAGGTAGGCCGGGATCTGGGTTAATGGCGCCATTGGTTCACGTGACATTATAAATCACCCCATTGACGAATCAGGTTGTGATAATGATGGGTAAGCTGCAGGACTTCTTCAGTATCGCCAATCTGCTGGCGTAGTTTGATAATGGTCATGTCCAGATCAAACAACATACTGCGTTTAGCATCTTCACGGATCATACTTTGAATCCAGGTTACGGCAGCAATACGTTTGCCTTGAGTTACTGGTTCAACCCGATGCAGGCTGGTCGATGGATAAACAATCACATCACCAGCGTCCAGTTTCACTTCATGGCAGCCATACTGGTCTTCAACGACCAGCTCGCCACCTTCATATTCATCGATTTCAGATAAAAATAAAGTCAGTGACACATCAGTACGAATGGGCTGTCCAAGTAGGGGAGAATAATGAATGGCATTATCGACATGATTGCCATAGGTGCCAGAATCCTGATAGCAGTTAAACAGGGGCGGCAGGATATGTTTCGGTAGGGCAGCAGAGGTAATTAAATGATGACTTTTAAGCGCTTGTAAAATGATAGGGCTAATCTGCTGATACAGGACAGAAGAAGAATCCAGCTGCAGGTTCTTTTTGATTTTCTGTGCCTGACTCCCGGCGCTGAGTTGCCCATTCATCCAGTGTTCTGAACGATCTAGTTGTTGTCTCAGTTCGGCAACTTGTGCTTTGCTTAATACTGCCGGGATATGTAACATCATTTTAAAAGCATTCCTGCAATTGAAAATATCGTGCATTCAAGAGAATACACGATATTGATAGATAGAGATAAAAGCTGAATTAAAATTTATAGTTCAGGGTTAAAGCTGCTGAACGTGGTTGGCCTAAGATCACACGGCCACCTCCATTATTCAGCGTGCTGATGTACTCTTTATCTGCCAGATTATAAACATTCAGGTTTAAGGAAGTTTGGTCATTAAAGGTATAACCGGCCATAGCATCAAATACCACATAGCTTGGAATACTTGGCATATTCGCTGCTGCAGTACTATCGGTAATCACACGTTTTTGCTCATCCACATAACGTGCGCCCAAGCCCAGTTTTAAACCAGCAATGTTATAGGTCGTCCATAAAGAAGCGGTCCATTCAGGTGACCAACGTACACTATTGGTCTGGGTCACTACACCCGTGTTGGAGTTGACACTGAACTGGTCTTTTTGCTCGGTTTTCATATGGGCAACACCTGCTGAAATATTCCAGGCATCAGTAATTTTACCGACAGCACCCAATTCGATTCCTTTAACTGTAGTTTTACCTTCCTGAACAGACTCGCGGGTAATTGGATCTTGGGTAAACTGGTTTTCATTTTCGGTGTAGTATGCCGCAGCATTTAAAGCCAGATCACCCTCTAGCAGATCCCATTTGGTGCCAATTTCATAATGATGAGTTTCTTGAGGGTCTGCGGCTGAGCTGTTTATTCCTGTGGATGAAAGGCTAAAGTTACTGCTACCCGGCGGTGTCAGGGATTTGGCATAAGATGCATAGACACTGCTGTAGGCGGTTGGCTTATATAAACCACCGAGCTTCCAGCTGAATAAAGTGTCATGGGCTTTTAAATCTGTTTTGGTTTCAGTCACTGCTAGTGTCGTACTGTCGGTTGAGTAACCCAGCGCATCGTAATTAGTATCGTAATAATCGACACGGACGCCACCATTAAGTTGAAAACGTTCGCCAAACTTGAGCGTATCGAAAAGATAAGCAGCCGCCGTTTGGGTTTCACCATCCGAATAAGCGCCCGTATACACAGGATCAGGCAGATTCTGGTGACGGTCAGGATGATATAGATTCGCGGGTGGTGTGGTGTTGCTTGGCTGTCCCGGCATTTGTGTGGCCAGTGTTCTGGAATGTTGCTGCTCTTTTAATAGTTCTACACCAGCGACCAGATCATGCTCCACTGAACCGGTTTTGACATTCCAGTTCACCGTGCTCTGATTAGCCAGAATTTTATTTTCCTGATCGACACCCTGGCGTGAACGGCTTACTGTCCAGTCTTGAGGATTGGTAGAGTCATTTCTTGAAAGGCTATTAATCCCCGTCAAAGTACGCTGCATATGGGTATTACCCAGACGGGTAATATTGGTAAATTTCAGATTTTCAGCCCAGTCACTTTCGATTTTTGCTGTATACATGTCAGCATCAACATCTTCATGGTCATCGGTATGGCCATAATAATTTTCACGGTCTACTTTAGGTGCACTGGCAATCAGTGGGTCAGCATTCCAGAAACCTTTCATGCCAATCGTTGGAATACCGCCATCCGGAATGTTACGTTGGCGGATATGCTGGGAATAAAGATACAGGCGAGTATCACTATCCAGACCAAAGGCGATAGAAGGGGCAACAGCCCAGCCTTGATTCTGGATAAAGTCGCGGCCTTCTACACCGCCATCTTGACCCATTGCATTTAAACGGACAGCAACGCTGTCATTGATCGCCTGATTAATGTCAGTGGCAAGACGCGTATGTTCAGCCGTATTGTAGGTGGCAGAGACTTCACGACTGTTTTCCAAATGAGGCAATTTGCTGACCAGATTCACATAACCAGACGCCGTACCACGCCCACCTTCGGCACCCGCAGGGCCTTTTACGACTTCCACCTGTTCCAGGTTAAACACATCACGACTTACAGCGCCGAGGTCACGAATGCCATCCAGATAGGTGGAGCTTTGAGTTGAAAAGCCGCGCATCTGGAAGGCATCGCCAGCACTGGTATTCCCATTCTCACCGAGTTGTAGGGTAATTCCTGGCGTATTACGTAAGGCTTCAACCAGGGTGGTTGCACCTTGTTCTTTTAATAAGTTTTTGTTGATAATCGAAACAGTCTGAGGCGTATCTACTAAAGCTTGGCTAGATTTAGCAGAACTCAATTGATCTACTTTATATTCATTTGCAGTTTTATTCTTAACTGTAATTTCTGGAAGCTGAATAACGCCTTCATTGGTGATGTTATCTGCATGAGTGATCAGTGGCAAAGTTGCAGCAAGTGCGACCAATGAAGTCTTGTAATGATGTTTTCGGCTTTTGATATGCGCCATGTGACAGAATTCCTGAATTGAATAATATTTCCCTTACCACCTTGATATGCTCGAGTTCATCAAATAGCAGCAATTATGGAGTTATTGTTATGGCCTTTAACAATTTTGCGAATTGTAGTGATAATAATTATCATTAACAATATTTAATTAAATCATTCTTATGAATTTATGGATGAAATTACTGTTTAATATTCAAACTTTAATCTGGGATTTCTATTAAGAAAAATTTCAAAATAAACTTATTTTTCAGTTTTTTACCTAAGATTAAAAAATGTAATTATTTTCTATTTAAAGCTTTTTATCAAAAGGTTTATAAATACAACTAAATCTAGATTTAAAGTTTTATATCTTTCAGAAAATAAAAATAGCCTCACGAATGAGGCTATTTTTTGATGAGGGAAGAAGCTAAAACTTAGTATTTAAAGTTCAGAGAAAGAACTGCGTTACGGCCTTCTGCTTCAGTTGCATAGTGAGATGCATAAGCTTTAGTGAAATAACGTTCATCAGATAAGTTATTTACATTTAACTGCAGGTCAACGTTTTGATTTACGTTATAACGTGCCATTGCATCGTAGCGTACATAACCTGGAACATATTTAGTATTCGCTAGGTCACCATACACTTTATCCATTGCAACTGCACCCGCACCGATTGTTAATGCAGGGGTTAGATCATAAGTCGTCCAAAGTGTGGCTGAGTTTTTCGCAACGTTAGGCATCGCATTACCGTTACTTGCATTTCCTGGTGTACAGACAACATTTGGTGCACGGCCAGTACAAGAGTTTCCGTTATCGGTCGCTTCGCTATCTAAATAAGTATAGCCCGCAGAGACTGCCCATTTATCAGTAAGATTACCGTTTAAACCAAGCTCAAAGCCATCTACCTTACTTTCACCAATGTTGGCATACGTAGTCGGTGTTAACTGAACTCGAGCATTCTGTTTTTCAGTACGGAAAATTGCAGCAGTCAAATTCAATTTGTCATTAAATAGATCCCATTTCGTACCAATTTCAAATGTGCGGCTTTCTTCAGGATCGAGATTGCTATAATTTTCTGCAATACCTTCTGAACCATCACCTGAGTCAACACCTACAGGGTTGGCTGAAGTAGCGAAGCTTGTGTAAATAGATCCATTTTCACGCGGTTTAAAAGTAAGACCTGCCTGGTAAGTGAAGAAATCAGCGTCACTTGAAATGGTTTCACCTGAAGCATTGGTTTTTTGCTTGGTATCAAAGTCATCCCAACGCAATCCTAAGTCCAATAACCATTGCGGATTGAGTTCAATGTTATCCAGTAAATAAATAGAAGCTGTTTCTGTGGTAGTGGTCGTGGTAGCTCTGTTGGCTGTACGAGCACCTAACCATTGATCACGTGAGTTTGGATTGGTTAAAGAAGTACACCATGCATCATTATTTGCACAATCACTGTTAAATCCACCTGTCGTGCTATCAGGGTAGCCAGGGTAGGTGGTTGAATAGTTACCTTTATCAGATTCTTGTTTAGAGTATTCAACACCTGTATTAAAGCTATGCTTTAGAGCACCGGTATTAAACTTACCTGCTAAAGAAAGTTGATCGCTAAAGGTTTCTGTATCTGTAATCCGTGAGTTAATACGACGCCATACTTTATCATTGAGTACGTTACCTTTTGAGTCATCAGGCTGCGTCCATAGATAATCATTTTTTGACTTGCTATAAATAGCAGTATTACTCAAAGTCAAATCATCAGTCAGATCATGTTCTAATTTAAGTGTACCAATCTGATTTTCTTGTTTCTGGAAATCACGATTTAATAAACCATAGTAGATGCCTTGTTTAACATCGATAGGTTTACCGACAGTCGCTTTTTTATCTTTGTCATAATTATATGGAACACCAGCATCAGGTGTATCATCAGATTTTAAGTAGTAATAGCTTAAAGTCCCACGGGTAGGGGTATCCAGACCAAAACTGATACTTGGTGCAATACCTACACGTTTATATTCAGCACCGTCTTTCTGACCAGCTTTTTCATTTTGATGACCCATCACAGCAACACGCGCTGCAATGCCATTACCGAAATCTTTGTTGCCATCTAAAGTGATGCGCTGGTAATTATCGGTACCTTGTGCAATGGAACCTTCTAAAGAATCACCAGCTTTAGCAACCTTAGAGATCATGTTGATGCTACCGCCAGTCGTACCGGCACCGCCCATTGCAGAAGAAGAGCCTTTGGTCACTTCAACCTGTTCGACTGCGAACATTTCACGGTTTTGTGAAGTCGCACTACGAACACCATCCACATACATTGAGCTTTCAGAGCTATAGCCACGGATAAATGGACGGTCGCCATTCGGGTTGCCGCCTTCACCCGCACCCAAGGTAATACCCGGTACAGTACGTAAAGCATCAGAAAGTGTAGTGACTTGAGTGTCTTCAATCAGTTGTTTAGAAATGACTGATACAGATTTAGGTGTATCCAGTAAGGGTGCAACAAATTTCTTATTTGCGGAATTATCTACTTTTAAACTTGGTGTCTGTTCAGCTTTAACTTCTTGATGAATAGTTTCGAGCTTGACCACATTTTCATCAGCCACAGCATTTACAGTTACAATCGAGAGGGAAGAGGCAATCGCCGATGAAACGAGTTTTTTACGTGATTTGATAAACGACATGTGGGAACCCGAAAAAAGCATAAAATTTATGTATGCGAATAATAATAATTCTTATTTAAATTAAGAATTACTTTTCGATAGGAAATGACGATTTTAAAAATTATATTAATCGCCTTTAGCGATGTTATAGTGTATCAAAATGTTTCTAAGTTAATGTATTTAAACTAAATCTGATTAATAGATTATTATCTTTACTTTTATTGAGATTATTAGAGTTTAAAAAAATTGAAGAAAAGATAAAGAAAAGTTTACTAAAAGCACTATAAAAATCCATAAATGCAGATTAAAGAGATGATCTGTCCAGTTTCAGTAATCAATATATCTATTCTTATTTGAGGGAAGGGATATTTAATCAAAGAAAAATGAATTTGACTGAATAAATTTGATTATTACAGCATTAATAAAGACGATTCAAGTATTGTGTTTTGTATATCTGCAAATGTTGTCATATAATGTGGCACATTTTTATAAACCTGTTATTACCAAATATATAGAGGAAGCCATGCAAGTAACTTCTGAAGCGGTTTCGGGCGTTGCCCGTCGTTTAAATGTTTCTGTACCGACGAGCCGTATTAATGAGCAATTTGAAGCTCGTTTAAAACGCACTGCTAAAACTGCGAAGATCAACGGCTTCCGTCCAGGTAAAGTACCTGTAAACGTAGTTCGTCGTGAATACGGCGCTGGTATCTACCAAGAAGTTGTCAACGACATCATTCGTGACACAGTTTTCGAAGCAATCCAACAAGAAAAAATCAACGCTGTTGGTATGCCAAACATCGAAAAAACTGAAATGAAAGATGATGCTTTAGTTTATGAAGCGACTGTTGAAGTTTATCCAGAAGTTGAAGTGAAATTCGAAGGTCTGGAAGTTGAACGTAAAGCGTCTGAAGTAAATGATAAAGACGTTGAGAAGATGATTGAAAATCTTCAAAAACAACGCGCTTCTTGGGCTGAAACTAAAGGCATGGCTAAAAAAGACATGCAAGTAACTTTCGACTTCGAAGGTACTGTTGATGGCGAAAAATTTGAAGGCGGCGCTGCGCAAGACTTTAAACTTGTTTTAGGTTCTGGTCGTATGATCCCTGGCTTCGAAGATGGCATCATCGGTATGAAGAAAGGCGAAGAGAAAGTGATCGATGTTACTTTCCCTGAAGATTACCAAGCTGAAAACCTTGCTGGTAAACAAGCTCAATTCAAAATCAATGTGAAACTTGTTGAAAAACAAAAACTTCCAGAAATTGATGCTGAATTCCTGAAAATCTTCGGTATTTCTGAAGAAGATGGCGTTGAAAAACTGAAAGCTGACGTTCGTAAAAACATGGAACGTGAAGTGAAAAACGGCCTTCGTAACCAGGTTAAAGGCGCAACTTTCGATGCACTTGTAGCTGCAAACGAAGTTGAACTTCCATCTGCAATGGTTGCTCAAGAAATTGACCGTCAACGTCAACAAATGATCCAGCAGTTCACTCAACAGTTCGGTGCTCAAGGCGCGAAAGCATTTGATTCAAGCATGCTTCCAGATGACCTGTTTAAAGAACAAGCTGAGAAATCAGTTAAACTTGGCGTATTGGTAAGCCGTATTCTTGCTGATGCGAAAATCGAAGTAGATCAAGCGCGCGTTGAAGCTTATATCGAAGACATGGCTTCTTCTTACGAAGATCCAAACGAAGTGATTGAATACTTCAAAAATGACAAGCAACAACGTGCTCAAATCGAAGCAGTTGTACTTGAAGATCAAGTTGTTGATCACATTCTGTCATCTGCTAAAGTGACTGATGCGACTGTAAGCTATGAAGACTTATTGAAAGAGCAACAAGCTCGTCAACAAGGCTAATTCAAGCTTTCCATAAAAAGGCGCTTCGTGCGCCTTTTTTCATATTAGTAATTTCTTGACATATCTGATTTTCACAAAACTAATGCAAAAAATATGATGGAATTATTCGCGATTATTTTGCAATTTCATTGATTATCCCTCATATTGTGATTATGGATTAAGTCACAAAAATTTAGGAATAAATAAACCTATGTATGTTCCAACGATTGAAAACGCTTTAGTGCCAATGGTGGTAGAACAATCCTCTCGTGGTGAGCGTTCTTTTGATATTTATTCACGCCTTTTACGTGAGCGGGTAATTTTTCTGACAGGTGAAGTTGAAGACAATATGGCCAACCTGATCGTTGCGCAAATGTTGTTTTTAGAAGCTGAGAACCCAGATAAAGATATTCATTTGTATATCAACTCACCGGGTGGTTCAGTGACTGCTGGCATGGCGATCTACGATACCATGCAGTTTATTAAACCGGATGTTGTGACTTACTGTATGGGTCAGGCAGCATCAATGGGTGCATTCCTGCTTAATGCAGGGACTAAAGGCAAACGTTACTGCCTTGAAAATGCACGTGTCATGATTCACCAGCCTTTGGGTGGTTTCAAAGGCCAGGCATCAGATATTGAAATTCACGCACGTGAAATTCTGTTCATTAAAGAACGTTTAAACCGTTTAATGGCTGAACATAGCGGTCAGGACTATGAAAAAGTGGCACGCGATACAGACCGTGACAACTTCATGACTGCTCAGCAAGCGAAAGAATACGGTCTTGTGGATGAAGTTCTAACGAAACGTCCATAAGTTTTAGAGATTGAGATATTGGAGTAAATATGTCCGAACATCCTCAAGGACAAAAGCATTGTTCATTTTGCGGTAAAACGCAGTCTGAAGTCGGAAAGCTGATTGCAGGCGAGGACGCATACATTTGTAATGAATGTGTGGACGTATGCTTAGATTTGGTTCAAACCAGTCAACAGGTCGAAACCAATGACTGGGCGAACCGTCCTTTACCGAAACCGCATGAAATCCGTGCGGCGCTCGATCAATATGTGATTGGTCAGGACGTAGCGAAAAAGACATTATCTGTGGCCGTATACAACCATTACAAACGTCTGAAAGTACAGACCAATGGTAAGAAAGCAGATGATTCCGTTGAAATCGCCAAAAGTAATATCCTGCTGGTCGGCCCGACCGGTTCAGGTAAAACTTTACTGGCACAAACCCTTGCCCGTCTTCTGGACGTTCCATTTGCCATGGCAGATGCAACAACCCTGACTGAAGCGGGTTATGTGGGTGAAGATGTTGAAAACATTGTACAAAAGCTTTTGCAAAAAGCTGATTACGATGTCGAAAAAGCGCAAAAGGGCATTATCTATATCGATGAAATCGACAAGATTACCCGTAAATCTGAGAATCCATCGATTACCCGTGATGTATCAGGTGAAGGCGTACAGCAAGCCTTGCTGAAAATGATCGAAGGTACGGTTGCTTCAATCCCACCACAAGGTGGCCGTAAGCATCCGCAGCAGGAATTTATCCAGATTGATACCTCGAATATCCTGTTTATCTGTGGCGGTGCATTCTCAGGTCTTGAGAAGATCGTACAGCAGCGTCAGGAGAAAGGTGGTATTGGCTTTACTGCAGAAGTCCGTAATAAAGACGAAAGCAAAAAGCTGTCTGAATTGTTCCGTCAGGTCGAAGCGACTGACTTGGTGAAATTTGGTCTGATTCCAGAATTCATTGGTCGGTTACCCGTGATTGCGACTCTGGATGAGCTGGATGAAGAAGCTTTAATGCAGATTCTGACTGAGCCGAAGAATGCATTAACCCGTCAATATAAACATTTGTTTGAGATGGAAAATGTGGACTTGGTCTTTGAAGATTCAGCACTACGTGCGGTTGCGAAAAAAGCACTGGAACGTAATACTGGTGCGCGTGGCCTGCGTTCGATTCTGGAAAATTCATTGCTAGAAACCATGTATGACCTGCCGAGTCGTAGCGATGTAGGCACCGTGGTGGTGAATGAAGCGGTCATTAATGGCGAAGCTGCACCAGAATTTCGTGCTGAACGTCAACCACATGACGAGCCAGAAACAGCGGCAAAAGTTGATTTAAAGGTGGTGAATAGCAAATCTGCTTGATTGCTATTCGTCAGAAACGTGCGAAAACCCCGTGTTTTCGCACGTTTTTTATTTCCAAAAGATAAAAGCAGATGCTAATCTCAACATCTAGGCGTGGACGCCGAAAGCTATAAAAATATATCGCAAAGCACTTGCATACAAGAATAAAGACGCAGTGAGGGATAAGCATGCGTGGAGTCGCAATGATGCTCATCGGCAGTTTGGCGCTGATGGGTTGTCACGGTAAAAAAGCCGTAGTTGAGCCTACACAGCCACTCAGCACTTTAAAAAATATTGATCTTGAAAAAAAACCGGGCTTCGTCGAACAGCATCGGGTGGGGATGTTTACGATTGGTGGCTGGGTCAACCAGAAACAGGGCAATCATTTTCAGGCAGTTAAACCTCAGCATGAGGATGCAGCAATTGTTTATTTATACCGCCCGGATTCCAAATGGAACCGTCAGGAAATTGTCGCTGCCAGCCTATTTATCAATCAGCATCGTATTCCGAGTTTATTGCATAATCATCATTACTGGATTGAGTTACCTGCAGGCACTTATCGCTTGAGTACCAGCCGTCCTTTAGGTGCTTTGCACTTCCAGAAACCTAAATATCTGGACTTTACCGTAGAAGCGGGTCAATCCTATTTTATTAAGTATGATGAAGAAAATCTAAGCACCCGTCGTAGTGTTCCGGGACCTCTGATGCTGATGCCGAGCAGTGTGGGCCTCAATGAAATTGCTTTTACCCAGTTAAAATCGGACAGTTTTAACTTTTTTGCACAGGATCAGGAAACTGGGAAAATCCGCAAGAAAGCTCAGAAAATTAAGGCAACTGAATATGATCCATCTACAGATGTACAGTTAACCACACCGTTTAAACTCTGGGATCCAAGAACCTGGTAATTAATTTTAAAATTCCAATAAAAAAGCACCCATTAAGGGTGCTTTTTTATATAGCTTAAATTAACCCGCAGCAGCGTCAACTACTGGAATTTTGCCAATTTTTGCTTGCCAGATTTTTGGAGCAGTCGCGTGTACAGATGTACCATTTACGTCAACTGCTACAGATACAGGCATATCTTTCACTACAAACTTGTAGATCGCTTCCATGCCCAAATCAGCAAATGCAACCACTTCAGCTTCACGGATTGCTTTAGATACGAGGTATGCAGCACCACCAACCGCCATGAGGTAAGTCGCTTTGTTGTCTTTAATTGCTTCAACAGCAGCAGGACCACGGTCCGCTTTACCGATCATGCCATAAAGACCAGTTGCTTCTAATACCTGACGAGTGAATTTATCCATACGAGTTGCAGTTGTTGGACCTGCAGGACCTACAACTTCGTCACCCACTGGATCAACAGGACCTACGTAGTAGATGAATTTGCCTTTTAGATCAACAGGGAGTTCTTCACCGTTGTTCAGCATGTCTACCATACGTTTGTGTGCAGCATCACGGCCAGTATAGATTGTACCGTTTAGAAGCAGCGTATCACCTGGTTTCCAAGAGTTCATTTCTTCTTGAGTGATGTTGTCTAGGTCAACACGTTTAGAAGATGAAGAATCCCAAGTGACTGATGGGTAGTCTTCAAGGCTTGGTGCTTGAATATGCGCAACGCCTGAACCATCAAGTGTGAAGTGTGCGTGACGGGTTGCAGCACAGTTCGGGATCATGCCGACTGGTTTGCCCGCAGCGTGACAAGGGTAATCTTTGATCTTGATGTCTAGAACAGTGGTTAAACCGCCAAGACCTTGAGCACCAATGCCCAACGCGTTTACTTTCTCGAAGATTTCGATACGAAGTTCTTCAAGTTTGTTTTGTGGACCACGACGAAGCAATTCGTCCATGTTGATCTCTTCCATCAATGCTTCTTTTGCAAGCATCATGGCTTTTTCAGCAGTACCACCAATACCGATACCCAGCATACCAGGAGGACACCAGCCTGCACCCATAGTTGGAACAGTTTTTAATACCCAGTCCACGATTGAATCGGATGGGTTCAACATTGCCAGTTTAGACTTGTTTTCCGAACCACCACCCTTAGCAGCAACAGTGATGTCTACTTTGTTACCTGGAACAAGTTTGTGATAGATCACAGCAGGCGTGTTGTCTTTGGTGTTCTTACGGCCAAAAGCAGGGTCAGCCAGTACAGATGCACGAAGTACGTTAGAGTTTTCAAGATAACCTTGACGTACACCTTCGTTGATCGCATCGTCCAGGCTCATGGTTAAATCAAATTTAACGTCCATGCCCACTTCAACAAATACGTTGACGATACCAGTATCCTGGCAGATAGGGCGGTGGCCTTCTGCACACATGCGTGAGTTAATTAAGATTTGCGCGATCGCATCTTTCGCAGCTTTGTTCTCTTCACGGTCGTACGCACGGCTCATCGCTTGGATGAAGTCTTGTGGATGATAGTAAGAAATGAACTGAAGCGCATCTTTAACCGATGTGATCAAGTCATCTTGCTTGATAATAGTTGTCATACAAATATCTCTTGAGCGGGCTGTTAGCTAGCGGGCTAAATTATAAGACAAATGAATCCGGTTGTGGGCGTTTTGCAGGGACATTGGCCAAAAGTTTATAGTTTAAGCAATAAGGCATATGACTTTGGCTGAAAGATTGGCTAAAAATGACAGGTTTTTGTCATATTTACTGTCATATTGCAGCTTAAAGTTTATTTAAATATAATTAACTTTATATTAAGTGTATGATTTTTATTGGTTAATTGAAATTATGAAAATTTCATCATTGTCATATAACTGTCATAAAACTTTTACATAATGCGCTTATCAAATGAATGATGAGTTTTCTTTATGACCCTGACTAGTGTATTGATGGTAATTGCTTTTAGTCTTTATATCGCTGCTACTTGGTTCTACGGCCAGAAAGAAGATCAAGCTTAAGCTTTATCTTCTTTTTTACATTTTAAGAGCTAAAAAATTAGCCTATCTTCAAATCTTCAAATCTTCAAATCTTCAAATCTTCAAATCTTCAAATCTTCAAATCTTCAAATCTTCAAATCTTCAAATCTTCAAATCTTCAAATCTTCAAATCTTCAAATCTTCAAATCTTCAAATTACCTTAATAAAAAAACAATATTTCAATCATCTTGGCCTTGCCACAACACGCCTGTGACACAGTTATTTTTCTTCATTACATTATTAACCCAGAAAAACCCAAAGCCTGAAAACCCTTACACACAGCCAATTTTTTAGGGCTTAGACTGAGGTCTCTCAACTTCTATAAATAGGGCAATTGGAATGAGTAACTTTAATACAAATGACATCAAAGAACATGCTTCAGTAATTGCTTCAGATGGTACTCAAGTTGGTAAAGTGGATCATTTAGAAGGTCAGGACAAGATTAAATTGACAAGAAGTGATGACGAGAATAATGAGCATCATCTGATCCCGATCAGCTGGGTAAGTGAAGTGAAAGATGACAGTGTGATCTTGAATAAAACAGCAGAAGATGTGCACAAAGAATGGACCACGGTATAAGCATGATCTTTGCCTGACTTATTCTGGTTTGGCTTAAATAGTCAAACTGGATGTAAGTTTAAAATAGGCAAGTCTGATCTGTTAAAGTGGTAAATGCCAGCCTGTTCGGCTGGCATTTCTTTTGTGTCATCAATCTGTTTATTTTAGTTTCATTTACTCATAGAGCAGATTAAGAACCTGCATAATTTTTTGAGCTAGATAATCTGTAGATTATAGAACGTCTAATAATTACTGAGAAAACTTATAAAATAGATCAATAAAAAAACCACCCGATCTTTTGATCGGATGGTTGTGGAGTGTTAAAGAAAATTAACTAGCTTGCTGATCAGCCTGAATCGCAGTTAAAGCAATGGTAAATACAATGTCATCGACCAGCGCACCACGTGACAGGTCATTCACCGGCTTGTTCAAGCCTTGCAGCATCGGACCGACACTCACGACATTTGCTGCACGTTGTACCGCTTTATAAGTGGTGTTACCAGTATTTAGATCAGGGAAGATAAACACATTGGCACGACCAGCGACTTGTGAATCTGGTGCTTTTTGACGACCCACACTTTCAACTGAAGCGGCATCGTATTGAAGTGGACCATCAATCAGCAGATCAGGACGACGCTGTTTGGCAATCTCAGTCGCTTTCGCCACTTTTTCTACATCTGCACCTGTACCCGAAGTACCAGTAGAGTAAGAAATCATGGCAATACGTGGATCAATGCCAAAGGCTTTTGCAGAGTCAGCAGACTGAATTGCAATTTCAGCCAGTTGTTCGGCATCCGGATCTGGATTAATCGCACAGTCACCATAGACATAGACTTCATCTGGCAGCAGCATAAAGAACACAGAAGAAACCAGTGAATATTCAGGGGCTGTCTTGATCAGCTGGAAAGCCGGACGAACGGTATTTGCTGTGGTATGTACTGCACCAGAAACCAGACCATCTACCTGATCAAGTGCCAGCATCATAGTGCCGAGTACCACAGTATCCTGTAGCTGTTCACGCGCCTGCAATTCGTTGATTTTGCCTTTACGCAGTTCAACCATTTTTTCGACATAATTCTCGCGAATCAGGTCGGGATCAATAATTTCAAGATCGTGCGGTAATTCAATATTGCGTGCTTTGGCAACTTCAACCACTTCTTCCGGTTTTGCCAATAAGATACAGTGTGCAATCCCGCGAGATTGACAGATTGCAGCTGCCTGAATGGTACGCGGCTCATCACCTTCCGGAAGCACAATACGCTTTTTCGCAGCAATCGATTTTTGTACCAGTTCATGACGGAATGCAGAAGGCGACAGACGTGGTTTGTAAGAACCATTGATTAGCTGTGCAATCCATTCTTCATTTAAGTGACTGGATACAAAACGGGTCACCTGTTCAGCACGTTCAGTATCATCACATGGAATTTCATTGCTTAAATTGGCCAGACTTTGGGCAGTTTCAAAAGTGCTGAGTGGCGTATGCAGAATAGGCAGGCCATGTTTGATTGCTGTCTGGCAGAACTCCAGTACTGCCGAATTTGGCTCATAATGTTCAGTCAGCACCAGACCTGCCAATGGAATGCCATTGCTGCTCGCCAGGCTACTTGCCAGCAGGACATCAATGCGGTCTGATGCACTGATAATCAGCTCGCCAGCCACGAATTTATGCAACTCATGTTCAATGTTGGACGCAATTAAACTGCTGTGTAAGACACGGCGCTGCTTTGCTTCACCCAAGTTCACCCAGTCTGCTGAAATATGCGCTGCCAGGTCAGAAATACGTGGCACACTTAAAGTATTACTGAATGGAACCAGACCAATGACTGGAAGCTTTTCAGAACCAATATGGGCATGGGTTTTTTGAATATCAGCTATAAATTTGTTGGTATCACTAATCAGACGTAAACCAGGATCAATGGTCACCGGGATATGGGCAGAATCTTCAGGTAAGCCTTTGGTGCGCATAAATAATACGCCAGCCATACGGGTAGAAGAGGACCCACCCAAATAACGTAATTGGCTTTCAACTTTTTCAGCTGCCACTTCAGGCTGGTTGATATCAGCATTGCTGACAATAATGACTTTGGCATCTAGTGCCTGTGCCAAGGCTGCATTAAAGCTTGGCGCAAAGGTATCACGGCTATTGGGTACCAAACCTTCAACAATAATCAGGTCGTGATTTTTGGCAATCTCACGATGCAGGCGTACTGCATCTTCAAGCAATTCATCTGTTTCACCAAGATTAAAGCGCTGAATCAGACTTTCATAAGCAATCGGTTCAACAGTTTCACTTTGGGATAAATGACGATAGAGTGTTGTAGTGCGATCTGTTTCCTGACTTTTTTCCTGTGAAAAAGGTTTCACAAAACCTGCTTTTACCCCTTGGCATTCTAAAGCATATACCAAACCTAAACAGGCTGAAGTTAAGCCGACGCCTTCCCCGGTCGGCACCAATAAAATCGTTTTCATAAGTAATATCAGTCGCGCAATAATAGAAATTAGGTAAAAGGGAACCGGGCTTGCTTATGCAAGCGCAGCTTCAGGTTCAGACTTTTTTGCAATGGCTTGCTCCACTTCATGCTCTACCACATAATGAGTTTCTTTCGCGATTCGGCCTTCTTCATCAGTTGGAACTACCCAGATTTGTGGGCCTGTACCGTTATCGATCCGGCCTTCAGTGCCGCGTTTCAAACTACTATTAGCGTCTTTATCCAGGTTGAAACCAAAATGTGGTAAATAAGTCATGGTTTTTTCACGGATATACGCCGAGTTTTCACCAATACCCCCAGTAAAGAACAGACCATCAATACGTGGCAGACCACAGCTTAAAGCAGCTAAAGATTTCGCCAGACGGTAGCAGAATACTTCAATCGCAAGAGTCGCATCTTCATTACCTTGTTCTGAGGCTTCAATCAGAGTACGCATGTCATTAGACAGGTTGTCAGACAAACCAAGCAAGCCACTTTCTTTGTTGAGCATCTTGTCAATTTTATATACATCCCAGCCTAAGTTTGCAGCCAGGAAGCTATGCAAACTTGGATCAACATCACCACTACGAGTTCCCATCACCACACCTTCAAGTGGCGTCAGACCCATTGAGGTATCTACACTTTGGCCATTCCACACCGCACAGGTCGAACTACCATTACCGAGATGCGCTGTTAACCAGCCACCTTGCTTAAAGCTGCCCGCAAGTTCAGAACCGCGATCGGACACATAAGCATGGCTGGTGCCATGGAAACCATAACGACGTACGCCATATTCGGTATAAAGGAATTTAGGCAGGGCATAACGGTAAGCATATGCCGGCATGGTTTGATGGAAAGCAGTGTCGAATACTGCGACTTGTGGCAAGTCTGGGAATAAACGTTTAGTCGCTTCGATCCCGATCAGGTGAGCCGGGTTGTGCAAAGGCGCAAGTGGAGTTGCTTCGCGAATTTTTTCAATAATCTCGTCAGTAATTAGTTCAGCTTTGGTCAGGCTGCCGCCATGTACCACACGGTGACCAATCGCATCCGGCTTGTAGTTCGCCAGACGCTCTAAACCTACTTCTAACGCTTTTTTATGATCTGCAAAAGGAATATGAATATCGACTGGTTCATTGCCGACAGTCACACCTTTAATACGGGCATTTTCTGTGCCTAAGTTCTCAGCTAAGCCGTGAATACGGAAATTCTTTTCTTCAAGCAATAGGGCAAACTTGATTGAAGAAGAGCCACAATTAATAACTAATACTGATTTAGACACGATTGTTTACCCGATTCTAATTAAAATTCTCATCCATTTCGTTGACCTGTCTGCTGGCAAAAGCGACACAAGATAGGTCTGTGATCATGTTTTAACATGGGTTTTTTTACTGTCCTAGATAGACTTTAGCCGATTAGACTTAAGCATTATCGACCACAGCGACAATAATAATTAAAATTTATCAGTTCATAGTTTTCATTTATAAATAAAATACTGCTAAAAAATGATCTATTAAACTGTAGCTTATATTTCTTAAAAATAATGTTTATTTATTCTATCTTTTAGGTATGGATATGAAGAAATTATATGCAATTTTATAAAGGCTGCATATTTACTTGAGCATGTCTTTTATTCATTCAATGCATAAAAAATCAGCCTTGCGAACAAGGCTGATTTTATTATCTATTTACTGGCGAATCTGACCATCACCGAAGACTACCCATTTCTGGGAAGTCAGGCCTTCTAGGCCAACCGGGCCGCGGGCATGAATCTTATCCGTCGAAATACCGATTTCCGCTCCTAGGCCATATTCGAAGCCGTCAGCAAAGCGGGTAGAGGCATTGATCATGACTGAACTCGAATCTACACCAGCTAAAAATTCACGAGCGATACTGTAATTTTCAGTGATGATTGAATCGGTATGATGCGAGCCATATTTATTGATATGTTCAATGGCTTCCTCAACACCCGATACGATTTTAACTGCCAGAATCGGACCTAGATACTCGGTGTACCAATCTTCTTCTGTTGCGGCAACTACCTGATTGCCCAAGATACGCTGGGTTTCACGACAACCACGAAGCTCTACCTGTTTTTCCTGATACAGCTCAGCAATTCGAGGCAGGAAATCTTCAGCAACTTTTTCATCAACCAGCAAAGTTTCCATGGCATTACATACGCCATAACGATGGGTTTTGGCATTCAAAGCAATGGGTAGGGCTTTGAGCAGATCAGCCTGTGCTTCGACATAGACATGACAATTCCCGTCCAGATGTTTAATCACAGGTACACGCGCTTCTTCAGTAATGCGTTCAATTAAGCCTTTACCACCACGCGGTACGATCACATCGACATATTCAGTCAGGGTAATCAGCTGGCCAACCGCAGCACGGTCAGTCGTATTGATCACCTGAACTGACGCTTCAGGTAAGCCTGCCACTTTTAAGCCATGCTGGATGGCAGTTGCAATGGCCTGGTTAGATTCCAGAGCTTCTGAACCGCCACGCAGAATAATCGCATTTCCAGATTTCAATGCCAGTGAAGCAGCCTCCAGAGTTACATTGGGACGCGATTCATAAATCATACCCACTACGCCCAAAGGCACACGCATCTTGCCAAGCTGAATCCCTGTAGGACGGTAAGCCATATCAGTGATTTCACCAATTGGATCTTTCAGGCTGATCACATCTTTCAGGCCCTGTAACATACCTTTAAAGCGTGCGGGGTTGAGTTCTAAGCGATCAAGCAGGGCACTATCCAGATTGTTCTGGTGAGCTTTATTCATATCAATCTGGTTAGCAGCCAGAATAGCAGCTTGACTGTTTTCTAAAGCGGTATAAATTGCTGACAATGCGCTGTTTTTAGTTTGGGTAGACGCACGAGCCAAAATGCGAGAAGCCTGGCGTGCCTGCTGTCCTACCGTTTGCATATATTGTTCAATAGACTCTTGCATAGCGGTTCAATCACTTAGAAATTTCACTTTGATATTAACAGTCTGATGCCGGACAATGAAGCCCAACACTTAAAAATCATAAGCTTTTCACTGTTTCTAAACATTTTGAAATTGTTTTATCTTTAAAAGCAGATAAGTGGTTGTCGAATCAGTTGCTTGTGAAAAGCCGCTCTGTATAGAATGAAATGTAGCGACATAGATGTCATTGATATAATTACTACAGCGCAGGATGCGTGTTCAGGATAATCGGAATAATCCTGAAGCATAAGATCTGTAAATAATGACTTGCACAATAAAAATAAGGCAAGGACGGAGGAAAGGAATATGAATTCCATTATCCAGATGGATGCCCAGGCATTGGACCAACATAGCCATTACGGTTTTTTTGATCTTTATGATAAGCACAGTTTCAAGCAACCAGCACGTACGACATGGATCGATGGCTGGAAAATCGAGTATATGGCCATTGCGCGTCCTGATACTTTGCATATGCGCCCAATGGTGATTATTGGGGGAGCTTTTCAGAACTTTAATTCTTACAAATATTGTGTAGAACAGTTATTTGATGCGGGGCCTATTATTTTAATTGATTTACCTTCCATGGGGGCCAACCAGCAAATTACTAACGTTGATACCGGCTTATCTGCAGGAACACTTGAACTGGAAGATCTGGCAGCGATGCTAGGCCAATGGCTGGAGCAGATGCAACTGCCTAAGGTGGCTATTCTAGGGATGTCTTTAGGTTCAGTGGTGGCTTCCTGCCTGGCAGATCAGCGTCCTGAACTGGTAGACCGTATGATTTTGATGGGTGTAATGCAGAAAACCCGCAAAAGCTGGCGCATGCTGCTGGAAGAATCTTTGCATTTAATGAAAGAACAGCGCATGGACGAATTTGGCCAAGCGGTGATTCTGTATCTGGTCAATCATGCACGTTTAAAAGAAACCCGCATGTCACCAACAGCAAAACGGCTGTTCTTTAAGCAGATGTCCGAGTTTACAGCGACAGAACAGGACCGCTATGACATCAACTGTAACCGTCTTTTAAGACTGACCAATGTACCGATTCCTCAATGCAAAGTTTTGGTGGCTTGCGGGCAGTATGACAGCTTTACCTTGCCGCATGAGAATGCCAATTTTGCCCTGCAATGTCCAAACATGCAGTATGTGCAGATTGCTTCTGCAGATCATGTACCTCAGTTACAGCGCCGTAAAGAAACCATGCATCTATTTGCAACTTTCCTGCGTGATGAGCCGGTTGATCAACTCGAAGGTATTATCCCGTTCACCCGTGAACAGATGCAGCAGATCGAACGACGTGGGGAAGAGCGGATTACGGTTCAGGATCCACAGCGTTATTTAAGTCATCGTCATTCTGATCTGGTATTCAAGGCAGAAATTGTCGATATGAATTTCTTTGGGGTGTTGCTGGAATTGGAACCTGGATTAACCGATCAGGCAGCCGCATATCCACGTGATCTGGCTTTACATCTGGAAGATGAAGAAGGTGAGTTCAAGATCGAATGTCTGATCTTCGAACATGATGACACTCAGTTACGTGCCTTGTTCAAGCATGGCAGTTTTGATGTAGCAGAGCGTTTATTACGCTTTGTCCAGAAAGAGAAAGCAATTCAACAGGCTGAAGTATTCGATGCAGTCATCTAAAACAATAGAATTCATAAAAAACAGCGTAATTAAACGCTGTTTTTTTTCACCGCATGAATCATCCAGACTAAATCGCCCAAATGTTCATCCTGTTCATAATGAGGACTCTGCTGTCGAGGTTCTGCAAAATAACGTTGTGGCTGTTCGACCTCCACCCGCATAAACCCAGCTTGCTGAAAAAACTGCTGTAGTTCTTGGGGCGATTTAAAATGAAAAGTAAATGCACTGCGTGAGATAAATTTTAGCAGACGACTACAGGCCCAGATAAAGCTTGCCAGTCTGTTTTTGACCGGTTCAGGGTAAATATCACTGAGATAATGCACTTCACTGAAACCTTGACCATATTCGTTAATACCTTTGAGCAAGGTAAACAGCATTTTTTGATCAAAGTAATTGATCAGGCCTTCACTAATAATGACTAGAGGCTGCTGCTGGTCAAAGACTTTAAAAATATTCGCCAGTTCTGCACTAAAAATATCGGCACTCAATACTTCCGGGGCATCCTGATCAATCTGCTGCAAAGCATTGGTTTTGATCTTGGCCATATCGGGCAGATCCAATTCCCGATAATTAATCCCGGGAAATTTCTGTCTAAAGTTCCAGCTGCGTGGAGAAAGACCACTGGCAATTTCCAGTACCTGTAATTGAGGATATTCACTAATTAACTGGCTTAAGTGTTCGTCAATCATTTGATGTCGCTGTTTCAGGGTGGTGCGCATACTGCCGCCTACATGACGCTCAGCCCATGACTCCAGCGGATGAACCAGTTTGGCAAGGAATTTGCCTTTAGAGGTGGCAAATACCGGATGTGAAATCCCCATTTTGTACCAGATATAGCCAGTATAGTGTGCAGTAAAAGAAATATGGCGGTGTTGTGAAAGAGATTCTGTCATGTCGTCCTGACCTTATTGTTGTTTTAATTCAATGCTGCTCATCAATATAGCAGTCTTTTCAACATGATAATAAAAAAGGAACACCTTGTCGTGTTCCTTTGTCGCATTCAGATCATTTAAGAACTAGAGAACCTGATCTTTAAACTGGCTAATTTCATCACAGATCTGGCGCCATTCATCTCCAAGATCCAGCTCAGTGCCGATCTGAATCTCTGGAATTTTTCCGCGCATACGTTCCAGACGCTGCTGATTGGGCAGTGGCAGCTCCTGAATGCCCTCAAGCGCAATACATTGTGCTGCGCGATCATTGCAGACCAATCCCATATCACAACCTGCTTTCAATGCTGCCTGAATGCGGGCATCGGCACCGCCAGCCACACAGGCAGCCTGCATGCTTAAATCATCCGAGAACAGTACGCCGTCGAATCCAAGTTCTTGGCGTAACACTTTCTGAATCCAGAATTCTGAGAAACCCGCTGGATTTGGATCTACCTGACTATAGATGACATGGGCAGGCATAAGCGCATCCAGTTGGGATTGTAACTGGATAAAAGTCTGCATATCCTTTTGCTGGATTTCTTCATAGCTGCGCATATCAATGGCAGCGGCCACATGCGAATCGGCCTTAACCGAACCATGTCCCGGGAAATGCTTACCGGTCGAAGCCATGCCAGCACGTTTCATACCTTTCAGAAAAGCACTAGCTAGTGGAATAATATCCTGAATATTTCTGGCAAAGCTACGGTCGCCAATCACATCACTAATATCATTCAGATCCAGTACAGGCGCAAAACTGAAGTCAATTCCGACAGCCAGTACTTCAGTCGCCATCAACCAGCCACATTTCTCGGCCAGTTCCAGCGCTTTTTCACGATCCGTCTGATAAAGCTCACCAAATTTGCCCATGGCAGGCAGCAGGGTAAAGCCCTGTTTCAGGCGCTGTACCCGGCCACCTTCCTGATCCACCGCAATCAGAATATCTGGACGGACCTGACGCATATGATCAGTCAAAGCGCGGACTTGGGCAGGAGATTCAATATTGCGACCGAATAAAATCACACCACCGACTTGTGGTGCACCCAAGAGTTCAATATCTTCTTGAGTAAGGGTAGTGCCTGCGATGTCGAGCATCAATGCGCCAATCATATGTGGAATCCATTTTAGAATTTTCGGGGAAAACAATACCTGAATTCTGCAATGATTTGCTACACTTTGTCAGCACAGAATATGATAAAACTACACGACATAAACATATTAAGTTGTTTAAGATGCTGAATACTTTAAGTTCTGCTCGAAAAGCAACACGGTCAAATTGGTCTTGAAGCCAAGGAAGTACGAATTATTTATGAAATTTCAAACAATAGCTTGTGCAGTTGCGATTGCGACAGGCGGATTATTTTTTACCCATGTGGTGAATGATGCAATTGCAGCTGATGGTAAAGAAGTAGTCAGCAAAGCAGTGCTTCAACCTTCTCAAGAACAGGCATTGGTATCCCGACAACTGGCAACTCTCGTTGATCGCCAACATTATTTGAATATGCGTCTGGATGCTCAGACTTCACAGCGTATCTTTGATTTTTATATTGATAGTCTGGATGCAGATCACAGTCTTTTTCTGGCATCTGAAATAGAAGATTATAAAAAACGCTATGGCGCTACTTTCGGTGCCAATCTGAAAGCTGGTAATTTGTCTGGCCCTTATGAAATTCATGCGCAGTATCGTGAGCGTTTAGCCCAGTTCTATACCTTTATGCTGGAAGAACTGAAAAAACCACAAAATCTGAACCAGAAGAATGTATATATTGAAACGGATCGCGAAAAGGCGCCGTTCTTTAAAACTCAGGCTGAACAACGTGCTCACTGGTCAAAAATGCTGGTCTCTCAGCTGATTAACCTGACGATCAGTAAGGAAGAAGAGCAGGCCAAGCAAAATGCACTTAAAGCCAATCCTGAACTGGCGAATGGTCAGGACCTAACTGGGCCGGAAGATTTAACGCCTGCTCAAACCCTGACTAAGCGTTATACCCGTCAGTTAGAGCGTCTCAGCCGGATCAAGAGTGATGATGTGCTGGACAAAACCCTGAATGCGATGATGCTGACTTATGATCCGCACAGTAATTATTTCCCGCCTGTAGATGCGATGGAGCTGAACCGTCAGACTACATTGCAGCTGGAAGGGATTGGAGTGTCGATTCGCCCAGAACGTGGTAATGAAGATTACACCAAGATTGAAACCATTGTAGAAGGTGGGCCTGCCAGCAAATCAGGACAGGTAAAATCAGGTGACCGTATTGTTGGCGTTGCTCAAGACGGCGAACAGATGGTTGATGTAATTGGCTGGCCAAGCAATGAAATTGTTGGTCTGATTCGTGGTAAGCGCGGCACCAAAGTAACACTGAAGTTACTAGGCCCGGGTGCGACCATGGGACAGGCGCGTAATGTCAGTCTGGTACGTGATGTGATTCAGGAAGAAGATGCCGGGGTTAGAACCCGTACCGTGGAAATCCAGCGTGATGGTAAAAAATATCAATATGGTGTGATTGAAATTCCATCTTTCTATCTGAACTATCGTGCCCGTCGTGCGGGTAACGACTACCGTTCCGTATCAGAAGATACCAATAAGGCCCTGAAAGAGCTGGCTGCGAAGAATGTTGCCGGTATTATTGTAGACTTGCGCAATAACCCGGGTGGTTCACTTGAAGAAGTGGCACGTATGCTGGGACAGGTGATCAAGTCAGGTCCTGTGGTTCAGATTCGTGATGGTAACGGTAATGTCAGCGTCTTTGAAGATGATGATGGTGGTGCACAAACTTATGCCGGTCCATTGGCAGTAATGGTGAACCTGGCTTCTGCATCTGCAAGTGAAATTTATTCAGCAGCAATTCAGGATTATGAACGCGGTATCGTGATTGGTAGTACCACAACAGGTAAAGGAACTGCGCAGGTTCAGCTAGATAGCTTGGCACATGGTCAGGCAACGCTGACTCAGCGTAAGTTCTACCGTGTGACGGGGGGTAGTACCCAAAACAAGGGCGTGATTCCGGATATCAAGCTGGTCGATATCTATAACGAAGAGTTTGGTGAACGTAAGGCTAAAAATGCCCTAGAGTGGGATACGATTCCAACTGCGCCATTTAAACGTGAAGGTGTGGTCCAGAAATATGTACCGGAACTGGCCAAGTTATCTCAACAGCGTGTCGCTCAGAATCCTCAATTCAAGTATCTGGAACAGCGTACAGCGGCTATGAAAAAAGTCGAAGACCAAAAACGTGTAGTTCTGGATCTGGAACAGCGTAAAGCTGAGTTGCTGGATATCGAGCGTAAAGCTTTAGAAGCTGAAAATGCCCGCCGTGCTGCAACCGGCCTGAAACCTTATCCAAACTGGGAAAGTTATCAGGCATCTCTGGATGCCATGGTTGAAGCCCGGGCGAAAATGAAAGCCAAAGAACGTCCGGCATTACCGGAAGAAGAAGCTTTTGTGCTGGAAGCCGCACATGTCTTGGCTGACTATGCTCAAGCACAGTCAAAACAGTAACTTTCACATAAAGTAATACAGTTTCTAAAACAGCCTATCTCGATAGGCTGTTTTTTTGTGCAAATAGAATGCAATATCAATTAAATATAAAGTGCTATGTAACTAAATAAAAAAGAAAAATTTGTGATTTATGTCGAATAAAAAAGCTGGAATATTAAATTTAATCAATTGATAAAATCTCAAAGACTTCTAATATATAAGCTTAATTTTTTATTTTATCGATTCAGGGCAATTTTAAACTCCACTCCAGCTACTGAAGAGATAAAAATATTGCAATAAATTTTGTATATGGCTTCAAGTTTGAAGCAGTCGGGATGAACTCTGAAAAGAGTATTTTATTTTTTATAGGGCGTAAATTTAGCGGGGAATCGTGCGAATACAGCTGTGCAATAAAATAAAAATGATCGCCCAGATGGAACATTTTATATGATTCATGCTCATCATGATGTCAGTCTGCTCATTGGATCGATGGCTGTGGCATTTATTGCCTGCTATTTGACGCTTACGCTTGAGCAGATGCTATTTCGTAATGTGTCGCTAAGGTTGAAAACCCTTATTTTACTGTTCAGCGGTGGCTTGCTGGGACTGGCGATCTGGGGAATGCATTATGTCGGCATGACGGCAGCTCATTTTCCTGATGCTTATGATATCGATACTGCACTCACATTAAGTTCTTATGTGATTGGCTTTGTGGGAGCAACCTTTGCCATCTGGCTCACTACCCGTAAAACCTTGCCTTGTGCCCGCTTGATTCTAGGTGCTGTTCTGATGGGGCTGGGCATGTCAGGAATGCACTATGTGGGCATGCTGGGCCTGAATGTTAAAAATCATGTGACTGCCTATCATCCTTTATTAATGATTTGTTCGATCCTGATTGCAACGAGTGGAGCGGGACTCAGTTTTTGGGTGGCCTTCAAATATCGACAGGCAGTGCAAAGTACAATCCGGATGAAGCTCGTGGTCGCGAGTATGCTCACGTTGACCATTGTCGGGATGCATTATACGGGTATGGCGGCACTTGGTTTTTATGAAGATGTCCACCCACTGAGCCAGATCAGTCATTCCCACTATGACTTGCTATTTTCAGTCATCCTGATTAGTTGTCTGGTACTGGTGACTGCATTTGGCGTAGCCATGCTGGAGTTACGCTTTGAATCACGTAACCGTCAGCTGATGCTGGCCAATAAAGAACTGGCGAATCAGGCGATTCAGGATAATCTCACCAAACTGCCAAACCGTTTATATCTGGTCAAATATGCACAATTGCTATTTTCTGGCCGGCAGCAAGATGCCCAGCATGAAATCGCTTTTTTATACATTGACCTAGACCGTTTTAAAGCCGTGAATGATGTGTTTGGCCATCACGTTGGGGATCAGCTACTGATTCAGCTGGCTTATCGTATTCATCAAATTCTGGGAGATGATTCCAAACTGCTGCGCATCGGTGGCGATGAATTTCTGCTGGTGCTGGAAAATACTTCAGTAGAGCAGGCCTCGAAAATATCGGAAAGGATTCTGGAACTAATTCAGGAAAGTTTCCAGATCAGTGGCAAGACTATCAATATTTCGGGCAGTATCGGGATCGCGATGTATCCGAAGCATGGTCAGAATCTGCAAGATCTGCTGATCAATGCAGATGCCGCCATGTTGACTTCCAAGTATCAGGGACGAAATACCTATTCGGTTTTTAATTTCTCGACTGATCAGCATGAAAGCAAGAGCCAGAGCAAACTGATCAATGATCTGTATAAGGCAGTAGAAGAACAGCAATTTATCTTGGTTTATCAGCCAAAATTTACCCATGATGAGCAGATCTGTGGTGTAGAAGCGCTAATCCGCTGGAAGCACCCATTGCATGGTTTGCTGGGTCCAAATATGTTTATTCCGGGGGCAGAAAAAACCGGTCTGATTATTCCGATGGGCTACTGGGCTTTGGAGCAGGCCTGTAAACAGATTCAGCTCTGGGAAGCTGATTATGCTGATTTTTTCCCGATCGGTGTCAATTTATCTGCGGTTCAGTTTGAGCATAAGCATCTGATCAGTACGCTGGAGCAGCTACTCAGTCAATATAAAATTGATCCTCAACATTTGATGATTGAGATTACTGAATCGACTGCCATGCATCATATTGACTCGAGTATCCGGACTTTGCAGCAGTTGCGTCAGATGGGCATCCAGCTGGCGATTGATGATTTTGGTACCGGACATTCCAGCTTTCTGTATTTAAAAAACCTACCTGTCGATGAGCTGAAAATTGACAAGGAATTTATTCAGGGTCTGAGTGCAGGTTCCAAGGAAGAAATGATTCTGGAAAGTATTATCCAGCTGGCCATTAAACTCGGTTTAAAAGTGACAGCTGAAGGCATTGAAACTGTACAGCAAGCGGAAATTTTGACCCGTTTGGGCTGTCAGCAGATGCAGGGCTATCTGCTGGGTAAACCGATGGATGTCGAGCAACTTGAAGCTAGGGCCTTGGTTTCTTGAACTCAGTAAATCACTATTTAGAAATTTTTATGATTAAGCTAATCAATTGTAAATTATAAAATTTATGTGATTATTGATTTATAATTTCTAGGTTGAGTAGTAAATTAAATCTGCTAAATAGACGAGCCAAAAAAATATCAGTTTAACCTGAAAAGAGAATAGGAAACTACGATTTCTCCAGTTTATAGGGCTGCTTATTGGCTCTAGAAATCTGCTACAATATCGTCAATTTTTCATATTGATCGTATTTGATCTTGAGCACTGCGGTTCTGCAGTAGGTATTTTCCATGAGTTTTAAAGATGAGTTAGCGGCACAGGTCGCTCAGCGACGTACATTCGCCATTATTTCCCACCCCGATGCCGGTAAAACCACCATGACAGAAAAACTGCTGTTATGGGGTCAGGCCATTCAGGTTGCAGGTATGGTGAAAAGCCGTAAATCGGATCGTGCAGCCACTTCTGACTGGATGGAAATGGAAAAAGAGCGTGGGATTTCGATCACCACGTCCGTCATGCAGTTCCCGTTCAAGGACAAGATGATTAACCTGCTCGATACCCCGGGACATGAAGATTTCTCGGAAGATACTTACCGTACCCTCACTGCGGTAGACTCAGCGCTGATGGTGATTGACGGTGCAAAAGGTGTCGAGGAACGTACCATTAAATTGATGGAAGTGTGTCGTATGCGTGACACCCCCATCATTTCTTTCGTCAACAAAATGGACCGTGAAATCCGTGAGCCTTTAGAGCTGCTGGATGAAATTGAAAATGTCCTGAAAATTAAATGTGTCCCGATTACCTGGCCACTCGGTACAGGACGTGACTTTGCAGGTGTCTATAACCTGCTCGAAGAAAAGTTCTATGTCTATAAAGCCGGTTTTGGTTCAGTGATTACTGATATCGAAGTTCGTGATGGCTATGACCATGCAGACTTACGTGAAAAAGTCGGTGAGCTGGCTTGGGCTGCATTTGAAGAATCATTGGAACTGGTACAAATGGCGAATGAGCCATTAGATCGTGAAGAATTCCTGGCAGGCCGTCAAACTCCAGTGCTGTTCGGTACAGCTTTAGGTAACTTCGGTGTCGACCATGTTCTGGATACATTTAGCGAATATGCACCGCCTCCCAAAGCGCATCCGACTCAAGACCGTAAAGTAGAGGCAGATGAAGAAGGTTTCACAGGCTTTATCTTCAAGATTCAGGCCAATATGGACCCGAAACATCGTGACCGTATCGCCTTCATGCGAATCTGTTCAGGTAAGTATGAAAAAGGCATGAAAATGAAGCATGTGCGTATCGATAAAGATATCCGCATTAGCGACGCCTTGACCTTTCTGGCTGGTGACCGTCAGCATCTGGAAGAAGCATGGCCGGGTGATATTATCGGTCTGCATAACCACGGTACCATCCAGATCGGTGATACCTTCACTTCAGGTGAAAAACTGCAATTTACTGGTATTCCGCACTTTGCACCGGAAATGTTCCGCCGTGTCCGTCTGAAAGATCCATTAAAGTCAAAACAGCTGCAAAAAGGTCTGAAAGAGCTTTCTGAAGAAGGTGCGACTCAGGTATTCATGCCACAAAACAGCAATGACCTGATTGTTGGTGCTGTGGGTGTGCTGCAGTTCGAAGTGGTAGCGTATCGTCTGAAAGAAGAGTACAAGGTGGACTGTATTTATGAGCCAGTGAGCATCAATACAGTACGTTGGGTGTCTTGTGCAGATGAGAAGAAATTCAACGAATTCAAGAAAAAAGCCCATGACCAGTTATCTGTTGATGGTGGGGGTCATTTGACTTATCTTGCACCAAGCCGAGTGAACTTACAGCTGATGCAAGAACGTTATCCAGATATCGTATTCCGTAATACACGCGAACACTAAGCCTTCAGGCTTGGAAAATGTTAAACAGCTTCTCCGGAAGCTGTTTTATTTTGTGCTACATTTAAACCACTCATTACTTATATCTCTAAAAAATCATGAAGTTTAGTAAGGAAATCCTGCTCGGTTCAGTCATTGGCTGTAGTTTGTTACTTGGAGCATGTGATAAAAATGAAAAAAAACAGCCAGCGACAGAACAAAAAAAATCTGCAGCAGTCACCCCTGAAGAAAAAGCCAAATTTTTGCCTTACCTGAATATTCAGGAGAAATCGGCCGATATTGCCTTGCCATTTTGTGAGACCAAAAACTGTATTAATCTGGATATTCAGACCTTAAAGACAGCCGATGCCTGGCTAAACCAGTCTATTGAAAAGCAGCAGGCGAAAGTGATTCAGGATCAAATTGGCCTAAAGCAGGATATGAGCCTGCAGCAGGCGGTTAATGCCTATGTAAAAAAATCCGATGCCTGGCAAGCCCAGCTCAAACTGAATAAGGCCTACGAATTATCTCTTTATACCCGCATTCCTTATCAGCGTAATCAATTTGTGTTAATGCAAATTGGGGTAGACAGCACACAGGAAAATATCCGCGTTAATGAACGCTATTATTTTTTTGTGGCTGACCGGCTGCAGCAAAAAATACTCAGTCCTCTGGATATTATCAATCCTGAACAGCAGTTGCAGATGGACCAAATTGTGCAGCAGGCTTACCAAAAATGGTTAAAGGACAATAATGCAGAAGTCCAGCAGAAAGCTCCAAAAAAACTGTATTGGGGGCAGGCGGACTGGTTCTTTGATCAGGAAGGAATTGGTCTACATTATCGGAGTCAGGAAATTAGCAAAGATGCCAAACAACTGGACATCTATTTAACCAAAGAACAAACACAACAAGTCTTGAAAGTGGATATTTATCAGAATATGTTCTAACAGGTAGGTCCTGCAAGGATAAATGATGATGTTGAATAAAGGTTAATGCATGTCAAATTATAAGAATGTTTTATGTCTGTCAGTATTGGCATCAGCAGTTTTGCTGAGTGCCTGCCAGCCTAAGGAAAGAGAGCCGAAAGAACCTGCTGCACCTGAAGTGGTACAGGCTCAGCCTGAAGTGCTGAAGCTGAGCGGTGATACTGAGAAGCTGAAACTGGCCTTGCCTGAATGTGAAGGAAAAAACTGTCCTGAGATTTCTATTGAGCGATTGAAAAGCAATCAGTCATTTATTGATGAATGGATAGATCAGCAGATTCTGCAGCAGCTACAGGGTATTTTGTCTATTGATGCGATCGAACCGGCGAAAGCATCGGCTGCCAGTGAAGCTGAAGCCGCTGCTTCCGAACCGCAAACTGCATTAGCCAATGTCCAAACTCCGAAACAGCAGCTTGAACAGCAGATTCAGCCGCATATGCAGACTTTCCTGAATCTGGATAAGGAGTTGAAAGCACTCAGTGCCAGCCATAGTATCAGCCTGATGATCAAACCGAGAATTCTGCAGTCTGGTGATCCACTCGCGACTGTGGTCTTAAACAGTACCCATTATCTGGGTGGTGCGCATGGCGCTTCTGCTCAAACCTACTACAATTTTGATCTTGAGCAGAAAAAGCTGATTAAGCTGGACGATATCATTCTGCCTAAACAAAAGGCTCAACTTGAAGCCAAAGCCTATGAGGCTTTTAAAGCCTGGGTGATGGAATCCAAACTGGCCAATGATGTAGCCGAATATGAACAGGCCTGGAAATTCAAACTGACGGATAATTTCTATCTGTCTAAACAGGGACTGGCGCTGCAATATGCTGAATATGAAATTGGTCCTTATGTGGTCGGTTTGCCACGTCTGGTCATTCCTTATGAACAGTTGAATGGCATTTTGAAACCTGAATATCTGCCTCAAACAGAGAACGCTGCTTCAGAAGCCGAGCCTGCAACTCCTGCCAAAGCACGCTGATGGTTTCGTTATTTGATACCCATACCCATTTTGATGTTCCCGATTTTGATCATGATCGGGAACAGCTGGCTTATGCATCCAAAGCAGCAGGGGTGGAGCATCTGGTCTTAATTGGTTTTTTACAGAGCCGGTTTAAGGATTTATTGCAGACGCATCATTTTATTAATGAGTTGGCCAATGCACCACAAAGCCATCTGGCACCCGGCCTGCATCCATTCTATATTGAGCAGCATCAACTAGAGCATTTACAGGATCTGGAGCAGTTATTAAACACAGAGCCTTGTATTGCGATTGGTGAAATTGGCTTGGATACTTTTGATAAGCGGCATAAACAGCCGGAACTTTTTCAGAAACAGAAGGATTTTTTTGCTGCACAGCTGGAACTGGCGCAGCAGTTTGATAAACCTGTGTTATTGCATATCCGTAAATCCCATGCCGATGTTTTACAGATTCTAAAACAGCATCGGTTTAAGCAAGGTGGTATTGCCCATGCCTTTGGTGGCGGGATTGAAGAGGCGAAAGCCTTTATTAAACTGGGCTTTAAGCTTGGAATAACAGGGCAAATTACCAATCCGAATGCCAAAAAACTGCATCAGGTGGTACAGCAGGTAGGACCGGAACATCTGGTACTTGAAACCGATTGTCCGGACATGACGCCCTTATGTTGCCAGCATTCGACAGAACAGCGGACTCGCAATACGCCTGCCAATCTGCCTTATGTCCTGCAAGGCTTGGCCAAGAGTCTGCATATGGATCAGGATGAACTGGCACAGCAGCTCTGGAAAAACACCCATCAGGCTTTACATCTGGCGATCTAAGATAAAACCCTACATCGGTCGGAAAGCGTATTTCAATGTATGATCCAGTGAAAAAAGGTGCATTATGCAATTTCTAAAATGCTTTAGACTTGGCATCATGCATATAAATTATTTTGAGTGAGATTCACATGGCACAAGGACTATTGGCGGGTAAGCGCTTCTTGATCGCAGGTATTGCAAGTAAATTATCAATTGCTTTTGGTATTGCTCAGGCATTACATCGTGAAGGTGCAGAACTCGCTTTTACTTATCCAAATGAAAAGCTGAAAAAACGTGTAGATGATTTTGCTGCACAATTCGGTTCGGAATTGGTTTTTCCTTGTGATGTGGCCGTAGATGCTGAAATTGACAATGCATTTGCAGAACTGGCAAAACACTGGGATGGTCTGGATGGCGTCGTACATTCAATCGGTTTCGCACCAGCACATACTTTAGATGGTGATTTCACTGACGTGACGGATCGCGAAGGCTTTAAGATTGCCCATGACATCAGTGCTTACAGCTTTATCGCGATGGCACGCGCTGCGAAGCCATTACTGGCTGCACGTCAAGGCTGCCTGTTAACGCTGACTTATCAAGGTTCTGAGCGTGTGATGCCAAACTACAATGTGATGGGTCTGGCGAAAGCTTCTTTAGAGGCAGGTGTACGTTACCTGGCATCTAGCTTGGGCGCAGAAGGTATTCGTGTCAATGCGATCTCAGCCGGTCCAATCCGTACATTAGCAGCGTCTGGTATTAAATCGTTCCGTAAAATGCTGGACCTAAATGAAAAAGTGGCTCCACTAAAACGCAATGTGACCATTGAAGATGTCGGTAATGCAGCATTGTTCCTGTGCTCACCATGGGCGAACGGGATTACTGGTGAAATCATGTATGTCGATGCGGGTTATAACACAGTAGGTATGAGTGCTGAACTGATGCTGGATGCAGAATAAGTCGCTTTAAAAGATTAATTCTCAGCAGAGAAAAACCCTCAAGTTTTTGAGGGTTTTTTTATTTTTAACTCTAATTGTTAATGATGTAAGTCTGATGACAAGGGATACAAGAATTTGGATCAAAATAATTTATCTTTCAGGACTTTCCCACTAAGATGCTTAATATAAAAACAATACAGGACAATTAAGGATGTTTAAAAATTTTTTAATCAGCATGATTTTTGTGATGGGAACTGTGGGGATCACCACGTCGGGCATGGCAGCAGACAATCACTATCATGACAATATGCATGAACTTGACCATCATTTAAAAAATTTCAAATCTGCCAAGGATAGCAAAGAAGCGCGGGCAGCATTGCAAGGCATGCAAAAATCTGTGGAAGTCTGCCAGAAAAATTTACCCTCAGGTCTACAAAAGCTAAAATCCAAAGATGCAAAAATTACGGCTTATCAGGGATTGTTAACTGACTTATTGAAAGAGATTAAACAAGCTGAGCAACTTGTTGCAGCCAATCAGCTAGCCAAAGCACAAACATTGACAGGGAAAATGGATCAGATTAAAAAGCAGGGGCATCAAGCCTTTAAATAAGCCATAAAAAAGACCGCAATTGCGGTCTTTTTTAACTTCAAGATCAAGTGATTAAGCTTGACCTTCAACAGCAGCAGCTTGCGCACGTTGCATGTTCGCTTCAAATTCAGCATCGAAGTTGATTGGAGTAAGCAGCAATTGCGGGAAGCTACCTTTAGTGACCATATCATTCACCGCTTCACGAAGGAACGGGAACAGAATGTTCGGGCAGTAAGCACCAAGAATGTATGGCAGACGCTCTTCTTCCACGCCATCAATCAGGAAAATCCCTGCTTGAGTCACGTCAACGATAAACGCTGTATCACCTTCATTGGTTGCTTGAACCACAACTTTTAAAGCCACTTCAAAATGAGTCGGATCAATTTTTTCTGCAGAAGAAGAAAGGTTGATGTTTAACTCAGGTTGCCATTGCTTGGTAAAAACTTGTGCCCCAGGAACTTCAAAAGAAATATCTTTAGTGTAAATACGCTCTAATGCCAATTGTGGTTGAGCTTGTTGTTCTTCACTCATTCTTTAATCCTTGATATGAGGTAGGTTTTAGTAAATTAAGCCAATAATTCGTCTAGTTTGCCTTCACGCTCTAGGGCATAAAGTTGATCAAAACCGCCGATAAATTGTTCATTAATAAAAATCTGTGGCACGGTACGATGATTGGTGCGTTGCATCAATTCAAGACGCACTTCAGGGGCTTCATTCGATAAATTAATTTCTTTGAATGCAACACCTTTGCGCTCAAGGAGCTGTTTTGCACGGATACAATACGGACATACTGTCGTCGAATAAATAGTAACTTCAGCCATGATCAATCTCCTGTTCGCAGATTATTTGCTTTTCACCAAAGGTAAACCTTGAGCTTTCCAGTTTGTAATGCCGCCATCCAGACGGTAGGCATCTGCATGACCTACCTGTTGAAGCGCAGAACCTGCAACTTGCCCAAGATTACAAATGAACACCAACGGGCGATCAGATGCTTTTAACTCATCAACGTGTTTTGTAATTTGGCTATATGGAATGTTACGGCTACCACTGATGTGACCTTCACGGAAGTCTTTGGCATCACGTAAATCAATCAGCATGGCATTTTTTGCTTTAACTAAAATTCCCAGCGATTGCGGAGAGATTTTGCGACCATTACGTTGACCTTCGATGATGAAGAAGACAACCACGAGTACCGCGAGTGTTCCAAACAAGAAGGGGTGATTCCCCATAAACTCGAACCAACGTTCCACAATTCACCTAATTACAATTTTAAAATTGCCAAGAGTATAGCTCATAAATATGGTGATCAAAATCACCGCTTCAAGGGCTAAGCCTTAAGAAAATTAATTTTTTTGCTGTGCTTCGTTAATTTCGCCGATTAAACGTAAATAGCTTTCCAGTCGGCGCGGCAAAATTTCCCCTGTTGATGCTGCCTGACGTAAGGCACACTGCTTTTCATGCTTATGTGTGCAGTTACGGAACTGGCAGTGACCGAGCAAGTTTTCAATTTCCGGAAAACCACTTTGGACTTTATCCAAGGTCAGATGCCAGAGACCAAATTCACGAATCCCTGGTGAGTCGATGAGAGCAGCGCCATCGCCAAAGGAAATCAGACGTGTGGAGGTCGTCGTATGCTGACCCAGTGCCGAGTTTTCAGAAATGACATTAGTTTTCTGTGCAGCATCCGGGACGATGGCATTGATCAGCGTACTTTTACCTACACCAGACTGACCGACAAACGCTACAGTTTCCTCATTCAGACGAGCGGATAGTTCTGTCAGATCGCCATCGGACTGGGTTTGCATCACTTCATAACCCAAATCTTTATATTCTTTAAGCAAATCCAGAATCGGATCATTTTCCTTGAGCAAATCGGATTTATTCAGAACTAAAAGTGCTGGAATCTCTGCATCTGCACAAGCCACCAGATAACGGTCAATCAAACCCGGTGCTGGTTCAGGCAATGGCGCGAACACAATCACAATCAGGGAAATATTGGCGGCAACCGGTTTAACCTTGTGGTAACGGTCAGGACGGGTCAGCAAAGAAGTGCGCGGATGAATCGCTGTAATAATGCCGAGTCCGGTATTGGGATCAGCCTGCCATTTGACCCGGTCACCTGTTACCAGCAATTCCAGGTTAGTTCGGGTATGGCAGCGCCAGACACTCCCTAGTTCAATCGGCTTCCAGAATGGCTCAGGTTCACCTTCAGCCACGACCGGTTTTTCAGGATGCTGTTCAGGTACAGACAAGGCCTGGACTTCAAGCTGGCGGCCATAATGCTGCACAACCAGTCCTTCCAGGTCTTGAGAGGTATCGATCTCTTCCTGACGCGTTTTGTGCTGTTTTTGAATACGACGTTGTTGTTGTTCAGTTAAACGACGTTTACGTATTAAAGCCATTCAAATCCTAAAAAACCATGGGAGCGAGATGGCAAAAATAGCATGAAGCGGGGTGTCAGTTACAGCATCGACGTAATAAATTTGCTACTATAAATGTTTTATAGCCTAATAAGATTGCACATTTATGAGCAGCACCCCGGATAGCCGCCTGATTTGGATTGACCTGGAAATGACAGGTCTGGATACAGATAATGACCAGATTATTGAAGTTGCCACGATTGTAACGGACGATAACCTAAATATTCTTGCCGAAGGGCCCGTGCTAGCTGTGCATCAATCTGACCGTATCCTGAATGCGATGGACGAGTGGAATACTCGCCAGCATGGTCAGTCTGGCCTGATTGAGCGTGTACGCCGCAGTAAATTGACTGCTCAGGATGCAGAACGTGAAACGATTGAATTCCTGAAAAAATGGGTTAATCCAAAAGTATCGCCGATGTGTGGTAACTCGATCTGTCAGGACCGTCGCTTTCTGCACCGTTTAATGCCTGAACTGGAACAGTATTTCCATTACCGTAATCTAGACGTATCTTCAGTAAAAGAGCTGGCAAAACGCTGGCGCCCTGAAATCATGAGTGGTCTGAAGAAAAATGCTTCGCATCTAGCGATGGATGATATCCGTGATTCGATTGCTGAACTGAAATATTATCGTGAATATTTCTTCATTATGAATAAATAATCCGAGCAAATAAAAAAGAGGCGAAAGCTTCTTTTTTATTGCTTGGCAGAAAGTTTCTTGTGATAAAAGTTTTCACTGCTTTCAAACAGTACCCAGGTCAGAAGCACCAGAGCAAGATGGGTCTGGGTTTCATATTGATCCAAGATAATCAAAGCAAATAATCCTAAAGTCAGGATACGGATCATGATACTGAGATAATAATTTTTCTGCTTTTTAAAGGTTAAACCGTAAAGATAGAGCAGGAACAGGAAAACCATCAGGGCAAAAAGGGCGTTAAATAGCATGCTGATCTGGCTCCCTTTAGGACAATAATAATTGAAATATTGTGAAGTTTATGATGGTTGTAATTTGATCGATTTTACGTGTGTTAACGATGGCACAAGAAAGCTTTTTTGACTGATTTTGTATCTGAATTTTAGTGGCAGTAAAGTGTCCATGATTTTGCTAAAATGCTCTGGTGTTTTTCTTGCTATTGATGACCTATGACTGATCTGCTTCAAGATGATGAGTATGACCGCCGTTTTGCGGGTGTAGCCAAAATTTATGGTGACGATAGCTTTCATCATTATGAAAACAGTCACGTGATGGTGATCGGAATTGGCGGTGTTGGTTCATGGGCAGTCGAAGCATTGGCACGTACCGGGGTTGGTGAGCTCACACTGGTCGATATGGATGTGGTCGCAGCATCGAATATTAACCGTCAGTTACCAGCTATGACGGCGACACTAGGATGTGAAAAAATCGAAATCATGGCAGAACGCTGCCGTTTGATTAATCCACGCATCAAGATCAATCTGATTGACGATTATCTGACGCCAGAAAATGTGAAAGAAATTCTGTCAGGAAATCCTGACATCATTCTGGACTGCATTGATGACGTCAAAGCGAAATTTGCCTTGATGCTGCATTGCCGTTTTAACAAGGTTCCATTGATTGTATCCGGTGGAGCAGGCGGTAAACTGGATCCCTTAAAAATCCGTGTTGCCGATTTATCCAGAACCGAACAGGATCCAATGCTGGCAAAATTACGTGCGCAATTACGTGCTAAAGGCATCTGTAAAAAGCCAAAAGAAAAATTTGGGATCACTTGTGTCTACTCTATCGATAACCCATTCTCGAGTGCAGATGTTTGTGCAAGCGCAGGCTTACGCTGTGGTGGTTATGGGTCTGCAGTGGTAGTGACATCTAGCTTCGCCATGGTTGCGGTATCGGAAGTATTGAAAAAGCTCGATAGTAAAAGACTTAAAGCCTGATTGAGTCAAAAAAAAGCACACGATCTGTGCTTTTTTTTATGCTAAGTTTAAAATGAATTTTTATACATATAACAAAAACAATCTTTTGGTTTTGGAGCAGCTATGTGGTTTTTGCTAGTGCTGGTTTTGGGGATTGGGGCTTTAGCAATCTGGATGTGGAAACGTCCTGATCCGGTGAAACGTGATCAGGCCAAAGCCGTGCATCATGATCTATGGATTGAGCAGATTGATGCTCAATTGAAATATGCAACGCGTCTAAGTACGGATCCGCATCATCCAGACTATGAACGTGCCTATCAAATTTATCAGGGACTGGCCCAGCAGCAGGAATTGCCACAGGCTTATGTAGGTATGGCCTTGATGCACTTAAACGGACAAGGGCGTGAGCAGAGCATAGAAAAAGCCATAAGCTTTCTTGAAAAAGCTTATAGTTTAGGTGGTGAGGATGCAGCCTATCATTTAGGCCAGATCTATGATGGTCATCAATACCAATTAAATGATCCTGAAAAAGCCTTGTACTGGTATCGGCATGCGGTCGCGCGCGGTCATCTGGATGCGCAGTACCGCATCACTGAGCTGGCTGAATCTGATCATGACACTGCAGAACAGCAACGTCTGCAATTATTGATTCAAAATGCCGTGCAGGGACATGCCAATTCACAGTATCAGTTAGCCCAATATTATTTGGCGGATGGTACAGCACAAGATTTAAGTTTGGGTATCCATTATCTGTTTCTGGCAGCACAGCAGGATCACTTGGCTGCCAATCAGGATATTGCCGAAGCCTATGCAAATGGCAAAGTCTTGTCCAAAGATCAACAGCAGGCTTTGAATTTCATT
Organism: Acinetobacter sp. YH12137; assembly: GCF_013418535.1. Taxonomy (NCBI): domain Bacteria; kingdom Pseudomonadati; phylum Pseudomonadota; class Gammaproteobacteria; order Moraxellales; family Moraxellaceae; genus Acinetobacter; species Acinetobacter sp. YH12137. The sequence continues at coordinate 79,081 of NZ_VPBW01000004.1, forward strand.
AAACGCTGTATTCATCTGGGTGATCAGAGTGGTTTATATGACTACTATGCCGGCGTGTTACTCGGCAGTATTGATCCTGATCAACGTCAACGGGTGTTTCAGCATCTATTACAGCAGTCCAAAGAACATAAAGATGCACAGGCCAAAACCCTGATCGGTCTGGCTTATTTTCATGGCTGGTATGTGCAAAAAAATGAAACCATGGCATTTCGTTACTGGTCTGAAGCAGCACAAACCCAGCATCCACAGGCCTTGAGTCTGATTGCCGCACTATATTTTGAATCCTATCTGGTCGCACATGAACCGCAGAAAGCATTTGAACTCTATCAACATGCTTTGCAAAATGATCCTGATCATGGCTTCAGTCAGATGGGCCTGGCACTCTGTTATTTAAACGGAGTAGGTATAGCCAAAGATACGGCTAAAGCTACCCAAATGATTCAGGCAATTGCACAGCAAGAGCAACTTGTAGCACAGTCTGAAGCTGATCTGATTTATATAGTGGGACGTTTTTATGGCTTGCCTGAATATCCGCTGCCGACCCGAGAAAAGGCAATTCAATATTTGAATCAGGCGGTGGCGAAAGGATCAAGTAAGGCTGCCTGGTATCTGTATCAAGCATATTCTGGTTTTTATCCAGTCTTTGAAGTGAATGAGGAACAGGCCAAACGTTATCTGCATCAGGCAGCTCAATTGGGCAATGCACAAGCCCAGACCGAATTAGGCTTAATGTATTTAAAGGGCAAAAAGGTGGAGCAGGATACGGCTTTAGGACTGAAATATCTGGAACAGGCTGCGAGCCAGCATAATGGTCTCGCACTAAATGCTTTAGGTGAGGCTTTGGAACAAGGAATTGGCATTGAAGCCAATTTGGATCAGGCAATCCAGTGCTATCGTAAAGCGGCTGCGCAGGTGAATGCTGATGCTTATAGTCATCTGGGGCGCTTATATACCAAAGGCATTGGTGTAGAACGTGATATTGCAATTGCCCGTCAATGGCTAGAAAAAGGCAGTCTATTAGGACATGAGCCTTCTATTGAACAGCTCAACAATGTAAATGCTTATCTGCATATGTAAACTTCAATAAAAAAACCGCTGACTAACAGCGGTCTTTTTTGAGTCAAATATATTGCTTAAGGTAGTTGTTTGATCGGGCTACCACCCAAAGCTTGCATCAGGGTCACATAAGCATTGTATTGGCTTTGTCGGGTTTGCACCAAAGACAGACGGGCATTCCGCGTAGTTTCCTGTGCATCCAGCAGATTTTTCAATGCTACTGCACCATTACGATAACGCACTTCGGTCAAACGTTCAGTACGTTCAGCCAGTTCAACGTTACGCTGTTGTAACGCAACCTGTTTGGTGAGTTCAGTACGATTAGACAAGGCATTCTCTACATCGGCAAAAGCTTCATACATGGTCTGACGATACTGGATAATCGCTTTTTCATATTCCAGTTCATTCACCTGCAAATCACGCTTCATATCATTCCATTGTAGGAATGGCAGGCTGAGTCCAGCACCTAAGGTCGCCACCGGATTTTTAAGTGCATCTGACAATGATGAACTGGTGCCCACGCCGGTACTTAGGCTGCCAGTCAGGCTGATCGAAGGATAATAACTGGCTTTATTGGCATCCTTGTTGGCCAAGGCTTTACGCAAACGCAATTCAGTAGCTCTCAAGTCAGGACGGCGGGAGAGAAGGCTAGCAGGCAAGCCAGCTTCAATCGACGGTAAAGCAATATTCGGTAAACGTTTCGGTTCCTGAATCGAAAGCTGTTGCACAGGCATATTCATGAGTACTGCCAGCGCCGTACGTGTTTCCACACGTTGCTGCTCAATCTGACTTAAGGTCGCTTGCTGGCTTTGGATCGCCTGTTCAGCCTGAGTTAAATCCAAACCAGACACAGCACCGGCACGATACTGGACATTGACCAGATCATAGGTACGCTGTGCAGTCGCCAGGTTTTGTTGAACCACGCTATAACGTTCATTTAGATAACCCAGCTGCCAGTACAGTTGAGCAGTCGTACCAATCAGACTTTGTGCAGTCGCATGTAGATCTTCTTCAGATGCCAGCGCTTCCCAACGCGCTGCTTCAGTCTGGTTGGCCAGTTTACCGAACAGATCCAGTTCATAGCTTAAGCCAGGGAAATTAACCCCAAAACCGGATGAACTGCTGCCATCTTCCAGATCAAAGCTTCTACGCGTGGTTAATCCAGCATCACTAATGCGTACACCTTGCTGACTTTGTGTCTGTCTGGCCTGAATACGGGCTTGCTGCAAATTAATCCCGGCCACGGCCAGATCACTATTGGCTGCCAGTACGTCATTTACCAGACTATTCAATTGGGGATCTTTAAATAGAGTCCACCATTGATCTGCCAGAATATCAGCATAGATTTGCTGGCTTACAGCTTTACTGTTTTGAAAGTTGTTAGGCACCTGTACAGCAGGCTGTTCATACGGCGTTTTCACTACGGCCGCACAGCCAACCAATGAACTCCCTAGAATCAGGGCACTGGCAAGTTTGGTAAGAGTATGCATATCAGATTCCTTATTCTCGAGAAAGTGCATCGACTGGATTCAAACGGGCTGCATTACGTGCCGGGATAAAGCCGAACACAATACCGATCAGGCTTGAGCAGACAAAGGCCGCGACAATTGATGTGGTCGAGTATGCCATCTGGAAGGTTCCTCCAGCAAAATGGGTAATCAGCTGACCGATACCGAGTGACAGCAATACGCCTAAGATACCGCCCAGAATACAAACCAGAACAGCTTCAATCAGGAATTGCTGCAGAATGTCACTTTGGCGCGCACCGACCGCCATCCTTACCCCGATTTCCTGAGTACGTTCAGTCACGGAAACCAGCATAATGTTCATCACACCAATACCACCGACCACTAGGGAAATGACGGCGATAGCCGAAACCAGAAGCGTCATGGTCTGAGTAGTTTCTTGAATGGTTTCACGAATACTGTCGGAGTTTTGCGTAAATACATCCTGCGCGCCGTGACGTTGGACCAGTAAATTCAAAATGGCATTTTCAGCAGCTGCACTCGGATATTCATCCTTAATACGCACAATGATCTGACGTACATTCGGTTGACCCAGCATACGGCTCATGACGGTTGAATAAGGCAAATACACATTCAGGCTGTCTGAGTTGCCCATCATGCTTTTTTGTTCTTCAATGACGCCAATCACCCGACTCGGTACACTACCCAATAGAATGACTTGACCGACAGGATTGGTGCCATCCGCAAAGAAAGTGTTTTTGGTATTGCTATCAATCACCACATCCTGAGCTTGTTCGGTCACACTTTCTTTATCAAAGGGCTGACCTGACTCAAAGTTCATACCTTTGACATAGAAGAAGTCTTCACTGACACCGTTGACCGTGGTCGATGCTTCGATCTCTTTGAAGCGTCCAGTCACACTGCTGTTGACCGATGGGCTGACCCCATCCACATAAGGCTGTTCTGCCAGTGCATCGGCATCAGCGGGAATCAGTGTCTTGGATTGGGAGGAACGTGAATTATCCCCGAAGCCCCGGCCCTGGAACACGGTAATGGTATTGGTCCCGAGACTGCTGATATTTTCCAGAATCTGCTTTTGTGAACCGTTACCCAGCGCAACGACCGAAACCACCGATGCGATCCCGATAATAATCCCGAGCATGGTCAGGAAGGTCCGCATCCGGTGCGCATTCATGGCCAATAAGGCCATACGGAAAGCTTCACCGAGACGGTCTACTGCAGAACGCCAGCTCGAGATTTTCTTCTGTTCATTTCGGACCAGATTTTTTTTCTCGAAACCATCATCAACTTCAGGCATATTCGGTTTATCTGAAATGATATTCCCGTCTGAAATCTCGATAATACGCGTCGCATTTTTTGCCACGTTATGATCATGTGTGACCAGAATAATGGTATGTCCTTTGGCATTCAGCTCACGCAGAATCCGCATCACTTCAATACCGCTATTCTTATCCAGTGCACCGGTTGGTTCGTCGGCCAAAATCACGTCACCGCCATTCATCAGGGCACGGGCAATCGAAACACGCTGCTGCTGACCACCAGACAATTGACTCGGACGGTTCTGGGTTTTTTCACCCAAGCCCAAATCAGTCAGTAATTTGACAGCACGTTTGTGACGGGTATCTGAATCTGCACCGGCATAAATTGCAGGAACTTCGACGTTACCTGCCGCACTTAAATCACTGAGCAGATGATAACGCTGGAAAATAAAGCCGAAATATTCACGACGTAACTGCGCCAGTTCATCAGCTTCAAGTTCGCGGGTTTCACGGCCTTTAACTTTATAGCTGCCCTTGGTTGGCTTATCCAGACAGCCGAGAATATTCATCAGGGTGGATTTACCCGAACCGGACTGACCGACAATGGCGACCAGTTCGCCCGGATAAATCTCCAGATTGACCCCTTTTAAAATCTGGACCGTGCTTTCACCGGCAGGGAATTCACGAACCAGATTCTTGACCTCGAGTAGAGGTTGCTGTTGTTGATTCATGCTTACATTCTCATTGGGCCGGCGCCACCAGGACCACGGCCACTGCCGCCACGTTTAGCACCGTCATTAGAAGTATCAGAGCCATCTGCAATCACAACCTGATCACCACGTTTCAAGCCTTTGATCACTTGTGCGGTTACACGGTTATTCAGACCAATCAGGACAGGGGTTGGTTTTGCTGTTCCGTCTGCCTGCAATACACGAACCATGGCACGCTGAGCTTTACCTTGTTCAACCAGGGCACGTTCAGCATCAGAAAGTTCTAAGCGAGGAGGGCGGTCACCTGCCGGACGTTTACTATCACCACGGGCTTGATCCTGACCTTCACCACGTGCAGATGGGTCAACGGCACCGCGAGAGCCTTCACCACGATTTGGACGTTGTGGACGGTTTGAACCTTGAATGGCAGCCGCCGGAACAGTCAGTACATTTCGTGCTTCATCAAGAACGATATAGACTTGCGCCGTCATATCAATACGCAGCTTGCCATCTTCATTCGGTACATCAAACAGGGCGTTGTAATACACTGCAGAGCCTGAAGTTGAGCTTGAAGTATTGGTTTCGGTATTAATTGAATTTGGTGCAGGTTCAACCTGACGAAGTTTGGCGTAAATTTTCTTATCAGTATTACCCAAAGTAGTGAAGTACACTGTTTGGCCTTCCTGAACTTTCATGACATCGGCTTCGGAAATCTCAGCCTTAATCGTCATGGTATCCAGTTGTGCCAGTTTCACAATCGTTGGTGCGCTTTGATTGGCGTTTACAGTCTGACCTTCTTCAGTCACGATCGCTACGATAGTTCCATCCATGGGTGCCACGATTTGGGTATAACCGAGATCTTCTTTCGCGGTTGCCAAGGTTAAACGTGACTGCTCAATCTGTGCATTAATCGCAGTGATATCTGCCTGAGCGGTTTTGTAGCTGGCTAATGCAGATTCCAGTTCTGAACGCGAGGTTGCATCTTGGGCATACATGGCTTGCTGACGCTTATACTCGGCTTCCACCTTGGCAAGGTTGGCCTGTTTCACGGCAAGCTGTGCCATCTGGTTTTTAATGCTGGCTTCAGCAGTCTTTAAATCATTTTCCTGACGAACAGAGTCAATTCGGGCAATCAGTTGGCCTTGTTTGACCTGATCGCCGAGTTGCACATACATTTTTTTAACCTGACCCGAAACCTGGGCACCGACACTGACCATTTTGGTGGCTTCAAGTACACCAGTTGCCAGTACCGAATTTTCAATATCCCCTTGGGTCACTTCAGCTGTAATGTATTGTGGCTGCTGCTCTTTTGGTTTCAGAAAATACCAGGCAGTGACTGCCATCAGGATGGCAATTACAATCGCCATAATGAGTTTCGCAGGTTTTATTTTTGGCATATGGATTCAGATTCGGGTCGTAGGATAACAGTTGATTATAAAAGCGAAATTAGGATAAAACGTGAATTTTTTTATTTAAAATGAGAACTATTTTCCACTGCCTGGTTTAAAAAAGCATATAAGATAAAACCTGATTTTATATAAAGGATTCATTGACCTACTCCTATTGGAATCATCTTTTTTAGGTGAAATTTTATACGATTTAGCTATCCAAAAAATATTGATCATATGATGAATTAATTAAAACTTCATGGGAGTATAAAGTACTTCTCAGACATACTGCATGCAAAAACCTGGCCACTAAACTGCTGGTAAAAATACGCCATAATGCTGCTCAATATCATGGAAGTTTTTAATGATATTTGTTGTAAAAATAATTCTGCGCTAAAGCCAACCTCTTTCATTTTTAATCTAATTTTTCGAACGATGTGTTCTACTAAAATTTAAAAAATCTATGTTTTACATATAGATTTAAGCAAATAAAGTTTGTAATATCTAATTCCATAAAAAAAATATGGGTTTATTCATTAAGAGAATATGATCATTTAATGAGCGGAAAATAATACGACTTTACTAAGAAAATTAATGAGGTTCATAGATGGAATGGAATGAAAGTTACAATATTGGGATTGGGGTGATTGATCATCAACATCGCCAGATTCTGGACTATATAAATGCCTTAGAGCAGGTCAAAAGTACCGGAGATCGCGATAAAATCCGGGAGGTTTTAGACGATTTAATTGACTATACCCAGTCACATTTCAGCTTTGAAGAAAACCTGCTGGAACAGGTGAGTTATCAATATTTGCCTTCACATCGCGGCATACATGAATTATTTGTCAAAAAATTAAATGATTATCGTCTGAAGTTTGAGCAAGGTCAGTCCATTGAAAAAGATTTATATCGTCTTCTGTCCAAATGGCTCATCAACCATATTCAGCACGATGATCAGGATTATGTAGAAGCAGTACGGGACAATATGCTGAGCTACCTGCGAACGCAGGAGAAGAAAAAAGGCAAAGGCTGGTTTGCGCGTTTCTTTAGTTAGGCACTCGGAGATGCAAACAAGCTTTGACCGCACATTTCAGCAATGGCCTGCAAGATCAGATGTTCAGGGTTCTCTCTGGACATCCCTTTGATTGCAGCATCGATCCGGATCAAAAGCTGAGGCCAGCTTAAAAAGCGCTGTGGACTTAAACGACGCAAGGCTTGCTGATATAAGCTCACTTTAGTCTTCCAGATACCGATTTGTAAGGCATTTTGTGGCTGTTCAAATAATTGCATCAATAGACGCATTTCTTTGCTGATACTCCACAAAATCAGGCTCATCGGTTCACCTGAGGCAATCAGATACTGAAAGATCTTAATTGATTGTGCCAAATTCCCATTGAGCAAGGCATCACTCAGATCATAGGTGCTGTAACGGGACTGATCCTGCAAGCAGGCATATAGATGGTCAATCTGGATAATATCTACTTCAGCAAAGGTATCTGCTACGCGCATCAGGCTATTTTTGGCTGCCAGCAAATTGTGCTCATGATGCTGCTCTAGCCATTGCCAGGCGTCATTGGCCAGCTTAATTCCCAGTTTTTCCGCTTCAATTCCGAGGATCTGTTGACGATCTTTTGGGTAGTTGGCCACTAGCGATACATTTACGCCATTGGCATCAATGGTCTGGAAAAAGCTGGATTTCAGGCTGCTGGCATCCTGTTTCGGCATGACCACCAACAGCAGGTTATCACTGTCCTGTTGCAGATAGTTTTTTAACAGTTTGAGACCACTGGCATCCGGTTTGATATTGCCATGCACTTCAATTGCCAGTTGGCTAGAAAATAATGACAGGCTGTTTAAAGCATTGAAGACATTTTTCCAGTCAGAGGCAGAGCTAATATCATAACGCTGGCGTTCAACTTCACGGCTTTGCCAGCTGCTACGAAAGGCATCTACCAGATTCTGTTCCAGCAAAGGCTCCTGACCATGCAACACCCAGGCACCGCGAGCTTCATTGACACGTTTTAATGCCTGGAGGTAGTCAAGTTTCATTGGGTCGTCTTATTGGGCTGGTTGAGTCGAAGTTTCTGGTTTTGCCAATGGCAAACGATTCGAAGAAATTTGACGGGCAATCTGCTGGGCCACATCATCAATTAAGACCTGATTTAAGAATTTTTGTTCCTGGTCATCCGTATTCACGGTTTCAATATCATATTGATAGGTACGGGTCGCGATTACCGTACGAGGTTCAGTCACCGGATTGCCTTGTGCATCTTCGATTTGGAAAGTAACATTCAGACGCAATAAGGTTTCCACCAGTTTGCCATTCAATTCTAAACGGCGAGGGGTGTAATCTAGGACACGTAAGACATAAGCATCAGGTGCATTACTCAGCTGTACTCCAGCAGCACCCAGATAAACAGCCAGTTTTTCCTGAAGATCTTCAGTATTGTCAGGGAGGGCCAGACTCATGACTGAGTAAGCTACAGGTGCGGAACTCGGATTGGTTCCTTTTAAATGAAAGCCGCAGCCAACGAGGCCTGCACTTAGACCACAAGTTAAAACAATTGCTGCTAAACGTTTGCCTAAATGCATGAGTATCCTCTTTTTCCCTCAGGGAAATATTTGAAATCCTGAACCGGATTGTAAAGTCAAAGCCCGTTGGCTGGCAACGGGCTTTGTTTGGAATTGTTTTTTAATCCCTCCCTACCTCCCTTTAAAAAAGGGAGGAGAACCCATTTTTTATATATGGACGGGAATTCCCCTCTTTATTAAAGAGGGGTTAGGGGAGATTAAATCCCTCCAAACCTCCCTTTCTTGCGCTTCAATATAAAGCAGTGCTTTATATCTTGCTCAAGGAGGCTTCAAGGAAATTAAACCACCAAGTTCACTAACTTATTCGGCACCACAATTTCTTTCTTGGTTGGACCAGTCAAGAATTGCTGAACTTCAGGCAAGGCTTTGGCTTGTGCAAGAATGTCATCTTTCGATGCATCCACAGACACTTCGAGTTTGCCACGAAGTTTACCGTTCACTTGAACCACAATCGTTTGGGTATTACGAGTCAATGCAGATTCATCCACTTGTGGGAACTGTGCTTGAGTTAACTCGATTCCAAACTGAGCCAATAAAGTCTGGCTTAAGTGCGGTGCAAATGGAGCAAGCAATGTAAGAAGCGTAGTGATCGATTCACGAGCTACAGCAACGTCATTGTCATCTTTCGCTTCAAATTTGTTGTTCGCATTTAACAGTTCCATCATCGCTGCAATGGCAGTGTTGAATGCATGACGACGTTCGATATCATCACCCACTTTCTGGATGGTTTCGTGAGTCTTACGGCGTAAATCTTGCGCAGCTGTAGAGAGTTTCGCTTTATTAAACTCAGTCGCGGTATTACCTTTTTCAAGGAAACCGGTTGCCAAACGCCATACACGTTTCAGGAAGCGGTTTGCACCTTCAACACCAGCGTCAGACCATTCAAGTGATTGATCTGGTGGAGCCGCGAACATCATGAATACACGTGCAGTGTCTGCACCGTATTGGTCAATAATCGCTTGCGGGTCGATACCGTTGTTTTTCGATTTCGACATTTTTTCCTGACCGCCAACGATGACATCTTGACCATCACCTTTGTATTTCGCAGAAGTGATGCGACCTTTCTCATCGCGTTCAAGTTCGATGTCGGCAGGGTTGAACCAGGTTTTCTTGCCTGATTCAGATTCGCGGTAATAAGTATCCGCAAGCACCATACCTTGAGTGAGCAAGTTAGTGAACGGCTCGTTACCTTGTACCACGCCTTCGTCACGCATCAATTTGTGGAAGAAACGTGCATAGAGCAAGTGCAGAATCGCGTGTTCAACACCACCGATGTATTGGTTTACAGGAAGCCAAGTTTGACCTGCTTCAGGTTTTACCATGCCATCAGTAAAGTCTGGAGATGCATAACGTGCATAGTACCAAGATGATTCTACGAATGTGTCTAGCGTATCTGTTTCACGACGTGCATCGCCACCACAGCAAGGACAAGTGGTTTCGTAGAATTCAGGCATCTTGTTCAGTGGGTTACCTGAACCGTCTGGAACCACGTCAGTCGGAAGTACCACAGGAAGTTGATCTTCAGGTACCGGCACTTGACCGCACTTGTCACAGTTGATCATTGGAATTGGACAACCCCAGTAACGCTGACGAGATACACCCCAGTCACGTAGACGGAATTGAACTTTAACGTTCGCAAGACCTTGTGGTTCTAATTTTGCAAGGAAGGCATCAAATGCGCCTTGGAAGTCTAAACCGTCAAATTCGCCTGAATTAACCAGTTTACCGTCTTTAGAGCCGTACCATTCTTGCCATTGAGTTGCGTCAAAGTCTGTATCTTCTGCACCTTTGGCATCAATCACTTGCTTGATGGTTAAGCCATATTTATTGGCAAATTCGAAGTCACGTTCATCATGTGAAGGCACCGCCATCACCGCACCTGAACCGTAAGACATAAGCACGTAGTTTGCGATCCAGACTGGAACTTCTTCACCTGTTACAGGGTGTTTCACAGAAAGACCTGTTGCCATGCCTTTCTTCTCAGCAGTCGCAAGATCCGCTTCTGCCACAGAACCCATACGGCATTCTTCGATGAATGCTTGAAGCTCAGGATTATTTTCCGCAGCTTTTAACGCCATTGGGTGTTCTGCTGCCACTGCAACATAAGTTACACCCATCAATGTGTCGGCACGCGTGGTAAATACAGTTAAACCGTCTGCATAGACTTCCGGATTCGCTGAAGGGAAGGTGATTTCCATACCTTGTGAGCGACCAATCCAGTTGCGTTGCATAGTCAGGACTTGTTGTGGCCAGCCGTCTTTCAGCGTTTCAAGATCGTCCAGTAATTCTTGCGCATAATCAGTGATGCGGAAGTAGTACATTGGAATATCACGTTTTTCAACCAATGCACCTGAACGCCAGCCGCGACCATTTTCAACCTGTTCATTGGCAAGAACTGTTTGGTCTACTGGGTCCCAGTTGACTGTAGAAAGTTTACGGTAGATCAGGCCTTTTTTATAAAGCTGAACGAATAGCCATTGTTCCCAGCGATAGTATTCTGGTGTGCAGGTTGCGAATTCACGATCCCAATCTACAGACAGGCCAAGTTTCTTCAACTGATTACGCATGTAATCAATATTTTCGAAAGTCCATTTTGCAGGAGCGACCTGGTGTGCAATTGCAGCGTTTTCCGCAGGAAGACCGAAAGCATCCCAACCCATTGGTTGTAATACAGTTTCACCTTTTAAACGGTGAAAGCGGCTGATCACGTCACCAATGGTATAGTTACGCACATGACCCATATGCAGTTTGCCACTTGGGTAAGGGAACATCGAGAGGATATAACGACGTGGACCTTCTACAGTGTCGGCAACTTTAAAGGCTTTGCGAGATTCCCAGTCCTGCTGGACTTGAGGTTCAATCGCACTGGCTTGATATTCTGAGTCAATGTGAGTAGTCATATACGTAATACAAGAGAACGGTTAAAAAAAATATAAGGCACAGCATAGCGCAAAATGCACCTAAAAGTGAATTTTGCGTACGGGATTCTGCAGGAAAAATCTAAATTGGCAGACGAGTATGATTAGAAGGCTACACGCTCAGACTGACCACGTTGTAAAGCTTCATTGGCTTCACGCTGTTGCTGCTCATTTTCAGAAACGACAGGCACAGGTGCAGATGAGTTTGAGTTACCCGTTTCGGTCCGGTTCTCATTTTCGGTTGTTCTTGCTGGAGTAGGCGCGGAATTGGTCCAGCCATAGGTTTCTACTTTGCTTTTATGCTTGGCATTTTTAGGAGGCGGGGTTTTGGTATAGTGAGTCACGCCTTTGGCATCGACCCATTTATAATATTCAATCGCTAAAGCAGAGCTGCTTGCTACACCTAAAACAAACGTAGTGGCAAAACTTAATGCGGTCAGGAAAGATCTTTTCATGAGTAAAAGTCCTGAAAATTTCAAGCGGTTAAATAGGGTTGTTATTGTAGAGAATTTTTTGCCATAAGATGATTTTTAATTCAATTAATTTTGTGCTCAGTAGTGATCTTAATGTTTTGAGCTGATACCTAAAAAGAGTAATTTTATATAAAAAAATTTATTTATAAACAGTTGCATTGAATTTCTTAAAAATTCATTCAATTTTTTTATATAAGACATATTAAAAATTTATAAAATTAAAGTTTTAAGTATATGAAATTTATTAATTTAAATTAGAATTTTAAAGCTAAAAACCAGAGTTAAAGTCGAAATTGCCTGTAAAAGCAGCAAATTTTAGACGTATAAACAATAATAGCCTGTTTTTTAAACTTGACTTTAAAGGCTGAAAACACAAGAATGCAGCAATAGTTTTATATGCCTTAGATCGATCACCCTTCGAATAAGTGTCATGTCATGCAATGGGCAATTTTTCTAGCCGAAAAATTGAACAAAGCGAACAAAATATGTTTACCCCAACATGTTTTAGATCTTGTATTGCTCGAACAGCAGGTAGATCGGATTTTTTATTCCTATTGCTTTGAAAACTATGAAATTTGTGTGCTATAACAGTGCAGACAGTTAATGAATGAACACTGCAAATGCCTCCCATTTGTGCAGTGAATAATATAGGGTGAATCACGTTGGAACTTCTATCTGGTGGTGAAATGCTCGTTCGCGCATTAGCGGATGAAGGCGTTGAACATGTTTTTGGATATCCAGGCGGCGCAGTACTGCATATTTATGATGCGCTATTTCAACAAGACAAAATTAATCATTACCTCGTACGTCACGAACAAGCTGCCGGTCACATGGCGGATGCTTACTCACGCGTAACAGGTAAAACTGGTGTTGTGCTGGTCACTTCTGGCCCAGGCGCGACCAATACCGTTACTCCAATTGCAACGGCTTATATGGATTCCATTCCAATGGTGATCCTGTCTGGTCAGGTTGCAAGCCATTTGATCGGTGAGGATGCGTTCCAAGAAACTGATATGGTCGGTATTTCTCGCCCAATCGTGAAGCACAGCTTCCAGGTTCGCCATGCCAGCGAAATTCCTTCAATTATCAAAAAAGCATTCTATATCGCGTCATCTGGCCGTCCAGGTCCAGTTGTAGTTGATATTCCTAAAGATGCAACCAACCCAGCAGAGAAATTTGCTTACGAATATCCTGAAAAAGTGAAGATGCGTTCGTATCAACCACCATATCGTGGTCACTCAGGTCAAATCCGTAAAGCGATTGATGAACTGATTCATGCGAAACGCCCAGTCATTTACTCAGGCGGCGGTGTGGTTCAGGGCAATGCTTCAGCACAATTAACTGAGCTTGCACATCTATTGGGTTACCCAGTTACCAATACCTTGATGGGTCTTGGCGCATTCCCGGGCGATGATCCACAGTTCATCGGCATGTTGGGTATGCACGGTACTTATGAAGCCAACATGACCATGCACAATGCAGACGTGATTCTGTGTGTAGGCGCGCGTTTCGATGACCGTGTAACCAATAACCCTGCGAAATTCTGTCCGAATGCCAAAGTCATTCACATTGACATCGATCCGGCGACCATTTCTAAAACCATCATGGCGCACATTCCAATCGTGGGTGCAGTAGAACCTGTGCTGAACGAAATGCTGAACCAGTTGAAGCAAATGAATGTGTCCAAGCCAAATCCTGAAGCGATTGCGGCATGGTGGAAACAGATTGATGAATGGCGTCAGGTTCATGGCTTGAAGTTCGATGTACCGACTGATGGTTCTATGAAGCCACAGCAAGTGGTTCGTGCTCTAGACAAAGTCACCAATGGCGAAGCGATCATCACGTCTGACGTTGGTCAGCACCAGATGTTCGGCGCGTTGCACTATCGCTATAAGCGTCCTCGTCAATGGATCAACTCTGGTGGTCTAGGTACGATGGGTGTTGGTCTGCCATATGCAATGGCGGCTAAGCTTGCATTCCCGGATCAGCAAGTAGTTTGTATTACTGGTGAAGCATCGATTCAGATGTGTATCCAGGAACTTTCTACCTGTAAGCAATATGGCTTGAACGTGAAAATCCTGTGCCTGAACAACCGTGCCTTGGGTATGGTGAAACAGTGGCAGGACATGAACTACGAAGGCCGTCACTCTAGCTCTTATGTAGAGTCTTTACCTGACTTTGCAAAATTGATGGAAGCTTATGGTCATGTAGGTATTCAGATTGACCATGCGGACGAGCTTGAGTCTAAGCTTGAAGAAGCGATGGCAATCAATGATAAGTGCGTATTTATTAACGTAATGGTTGACCGTACAGAACACGTATATCCAATGCTAGTTGCGGGTCAATCGATGCAGGATATGTGGTTAGCAAAAGGGGAGCGCACGAAATGAGACATATTATCTCTGTACTCGTAGAAAACGAAGCAGGCGCGCTTTCTCGCTTGGTGGGTTTATTCTCACAACGCGGCTACAACATTGAAACATTGAACGTTGCGCCAACTGAAGACCCAACACTTTCACGTCTGACTTTGACCACGTATGGTGATGATCACAAGATCGAACAGATCACCAAACAGCTGAACAAGCTGGTAGAAGTGGTTAAAGTGGTGGATCTGTCTGAAGGTGCACACATTGAACGTGAATTGATGCTGATCAAAGTGAAAGCTTTAGGCGCAACCCGTGATGAAATCAAACGTACGACCGATATTTTCCGTGGCCAGGTGGTTGACGTAACGCCAACAACTTACACGATTCAAATTGCAGGTACGACTGAAAAAATCGACGGTTTTATTGACGCATTAGCAGAAAACACGATTTTGGAAGTGGTGCGTTCAGGCGTGTCGGGTATTGCACGCGGCGAAAAAGTACTAACCATCTAAATTTTTTAAATTATTTCCTCATTCTAATAAGAAGGGGGCTTCAGGCAATGTGATCAAGGATCATTGCCTGATGAAACGGACACACAAGCATTTAAGCGGAGACAGCAATGCAAATTTTTTACGATAAAGACTGCGACTTATCTATTATCCAATCTAAGAAAGTAGCAATCATTGGTTATGGTTCACAAGGTCACGCACACGCGCTTAACCTTAAAGATTCTGGCGTTGACGTAACTGTTGGTCTACGCGCGAATTCTACTTCTTGGAAAAAAGCTGAAAACGCTGGTCTTAAAGTTGCTGAAGTTCCTGCTGCTGTAGCTCAAGCTGACGTAGTCATGATCTTGACTCCAGATGAGTTCCAAGCTCAACTTTACCGCGACGTGATCGAGCCAAACATCAAAGAAGGCGCGACTCTAGCATTTGCTCACGGTTTCTCTGTTCTTTACAACCAAGTTGTTCCACGTAAAGACCTAGACGTAATCATGGTTGCGCCTAAAGCTCCTGGTCACACTGTACGTTCTGAATACCAACGTGGTTCAGGTGTTCCTGACTTAATCGCGATCCACCAAGATGCTTCTGGTAATGCACGTAACGTTGCGCTTTCTTACGCTTCAGGCGTAGGTGGCGGCCGTACTGGTATCATCGAAACTTCTTTCCGTGAAGAAACTGAAACTGACCTGTTCGGTGAGCAAGCGGTTCTTTGTGGTGGTGCTGTTGAACTGGTTAAAATGGGCTTTGAAACTCTGGTTGAAGCTGGTTATGCACCTGAAATGGCTTACTTCGAATGTTTACACGAACTTAAACTGATCGTTGACTTGATGTTCGAAGGTGGTATCGCTGACATGAACTACTCAGTATCTAACAACGCTGAGTACGGTGAATACGTAACTGGTCCTGAAGTTATCAACGAACAGTCTCGTGAAGCAATGCGTAATGCGCTTAAACGTATCCAATCTGGTGAATATGCGAAGATGTTCATCCAAGAAGGTGCGTTGAACTACCCATCTATGACTGCTCGTCGTCGTCAAAATGCTGCACACGGTATCGAACAAACTGGTGCTAAACTGCGTGCGATGATGCCATGGATTCAAGCAAACAAAATCGTTGATAAAGAGAAAAACTAATTTCTTGAATCATTTGATTTGAATGCGAAAACCCACTCACTAGAGTGGGTTTTTTTATATAGTCGAATAATAATTTAATTTAAATAAATATAAAAAGATAAGATGAAAGATCGAACTGAATTTTTAATATAGAAAATCATATCTATGCTTGGATTGAAGTAGGAGCAGGTGATCAAGAGTTTGAGCAATATGCATTCGAATTAAAAAATACCAAAACTTCATGGCAGCAAATCCAAACAATTATTTATCGTGATGTATTGTGGGGGTAGTTGGCTTTCATTAAGTTTGTGGTTAGCTGTCTTAATTTTAATTTTATTGCTTGGAGCAGCTTTGTTGGTTGACTGGGGATTTGAAGATAAAATGTTATCTCAAAAAATAAATCATATTCAAAAATGGCAACTATTTTACAAGTTGAATTCATTGGCATGGATCAGGTATTTAATCGGTTATTGGTTGAGCATAAGTATAGTAAAGAAATTGAAAAGGTAGATGGAACAGACATAAAGCATCAGCAAGTTTGATAATGTAAGAAATGCTAAGCTCCCATAAATCAATTCATAAAACAGTCACACCCGAGCCCCATACTTAAAAGTATAGATAGTTATATCTCATTAACTTTTAAATGCTTGGAAATAGCCGAATTTTGAGTAAGAGCAAGGCAAGAAGCGGCTTACAGATACATTTTCACCAAAGTCTTGTGCGCTATAACTGCACTATACTCAAAACACATTCGATCCTTCTCAGGTTTTGTTAAAGGCTAGTATTCTCAAAGAATGAATTGAATGTAGTGATCCAGACGTATTTCAATGAATGCCAGTATACATAAATCATCTATTAACAGTTCAGATAGGTCGGATTGAAAGGTTAGAAAATATAGTGCAGGAGGCGATGGCCAGCGGTGGAGCAGTGATCGCTAATGATCATGGATGTACTTGTTTACAGCTGCAACATGATCGGAAAAGTTGGCTGATTGGGTTGGGATAGTAGTAAGAATTCATCTTTAGATGTCTGAATTAAGCGATTTATAACGATTACAGAAGGATGCGGACATTAACAAACTAAAAAGGTGAATAGCGATTATCTCATGTGTCAATTTGAACAAGCTCTATTTTTCAGTCGTGCAAAACCTGAAATACAGGGCATAAAACAATAAGAGCTCTACAATGAAATTTCAGAATGCAAAACTAAAATTTTTAGAAATTGATTTAAAAGGCTGTATTTATCTTAATCATTTTTCACATTCAGAACGCATTGCAGCTTTTTTTAAAATCATTAGCCGGTTGGGCAATGGCGTATTCTGGTATTTGATGCTCATTGCCGTCTGGCTGATTCAGGGCCTGATGTATACCTTACAGATTGTTTATCTGGTGTTTGGCAGTATGGTCGGAACCCTGATTTATAAACTATTAAAAACCAAAACAGTACGGCCACGTCCTTATCAGGTGCATCAGGTGATTCGGCTCTGTGAGCATCCGCTGGATCATTTTAGTTTTCCTTCGGGACATACCTTGCATGCAGTGATGGTGACCATTGTGCTGGGCTATATCGTACCTTTTTTGCTGTTTTTAATGTTGCCATTTGCCATTCTGGTCGCGATCTCCCGAATGGTTTTAGGCTTGCATTATCCAAGTGATGTGGCGGTAGGAGCCATATTGGGCGCGCTGGTGGCCACCATGATTGTATTTACGGCACCTTTTTTTAATATCATGTTGTAAAAAATCACGAGATGATCCGGCAAAGACTCGCAGAATTTTGCAGATTTGCTAAAGTACTACATCACAGTAAATAGGCTTAGGAATAGACATGGGTTTACGTTGGACAGATACCCTCGATATCGCGATTGAATTATATGAAGCGCATCCAGACGTGGATCCGCAATGGGTTCGCTTTACCGACCTGCATGCCTGGGTATGCGCACTGCCAGACTTTGAAGATGATCCGACCAAATCAACCGAAGGGCTTCTGGAAGCCATTCAAATGGCATGGATTGACGAAGCACGTTAATTGCCAGTTTGAAAAAAGCAATTTTTTTACAGTTTAAAGGCAGAAAAAAGTCCATTATTCGGTATAATGCGGCAAATTTTCATGTCAACAATTGACTTAAGGAGCCAATCATGGCTATTGAACGTACATTATCTATCGTAAAACCAGACGCAGTTGCTAAAAACCACATCGGTGACATCTTTGCTCGTTTCGAAAAAGCAGGTCTTAAAATCGTTGCGACTAAAATGAAACACCTGACTCAAGCTGAAGCTGAAGGCTTCTATGCTGAGCACAAAGAACGTGGTTTCTTCGGTGACCTAGTTGCATTCATGACTTCTGGTCCAGTTGTTGTTTCAGTTCTTGAAGGCGAAAACGCTGTTCTTGCTCACCGTGACATCCTTGGCGCGACTAACCCTAAAGAAGCCGCTCCTGGTACAATCCGTGCAGACTTCGCTGTAAGCATCGACGAAAACGCTGCTCACGGTTCTGACTCTGTAGCATCTGCTGACCGCGAAATTAACTACTTCTTCGCGCAAACTGAGATTGCTCCACGTACTCGTTAATACGCAGTATTCAAACCAGATAAGTGTTATTATACTTATCTGGTTTTTTTATTCTCTGAATAATTCTTTGCTCAGATATTGAGCTTCTCCTTTCATCTTTAGACATGGTTTAGGTATACACATGAGTACTGAAGTGGTCGCTACATCAGCAGTTTCTGATGCACAGCAACAATCTCCGTCCACTCCTGCACAGCAAAATTCTGTGGAAAAAGTGAACTTACTAGGCATGTCACGTCCGCAAATGGAAAAATTCTTCGAAGATATGGGCGAGAAGAAGTTCCGTGCCGGTCAGGTGATGAAATGGATTCATCAGTATTTCGTGACTGATTTTGCCGAGATGACCAATATCTCGGGCAAGCTGCGTGAAAAACTGGAAAAGATTTGTGAAATTAAAGCGCCAGAAGTGGTGCATAAAAACTATTCCAAAGACGGTACCCGTAAATGGGTGTTCCGTGTCGGTGAGGGTGATGGCTCTCTGGTTGAAACTGTCCTGATTCCGGCAGAAGACAAAACCGGCTCACGTAAGACCCTGTGTATTTCTTCACAAGTGGGCTGTGCCCTGGACTGTTCATTCTGTTCAACCGGTAAGCAAGGTTTCCAGCGTGACCTGACTCAAGCTGAAATCATTGGTCAGTTATGGATGGCAAATTACTCCTATATGGAAGAAGTGCCTGTGGCTGAGCGCGAGCGTTCAGTGACCAATGTGGTGATGATGGGCATGGGCGAGCCATTGCTGAACTATGATGCTGTATTAAACTCTATGCGCATTATGCTGGATGATTTTGCTTATGGCATGTCTAAACGCCGCGTAACGCTTTCAACGTCTGGTGTCGTGCCGAAAATTGACCAGTTGGCGCAAGATATTGATGTGGCTTTGGCGATTTCATTACACGCAACCAATGACGAGCTGCGTAATGAGCTGGTACCAATCAACAAAAAATATCCGCTAGAGCAGCTTATTGCCGCTTGTCAGCGCTACATCACTAAAGATGGTAATGAAAGTGCGCGTAAGCACGTGACTATCGAATATGTAATGCTGGATGGCGTAAATGACAAACCTGAACATGCCCAGCAGATGATCAAGCTGCTTAAAGATCTGCCAAGCAAGATTAACCTGATTCCATTTAACCCGTTCCCGCATGCGCCATATGGCCGTTCAAGCCGTAACCGGATTATTTCTTTCCAAAAAACTTTGTCTGATGCCGGTTTTGTGTGTACGATTCGTCAGACACGTGGTGATGATATCGACGCTGCGTGTGGACAACTGGTAGGACAAGTTGCTGACCGTACCCGTCGTGCGGAACAGTGGAAAAAGAAAATTGCGCAGTCCAATGAGATTATGCGCTCACAAGGATAACAAGAGGTCGCCAATTGAGTAGTCTGACATCTAAACTTGCTTTGGTTGCAGTAGTATGTGGGTCTTTGGTTTTAACTGCGTGTCAAACGCCAGATCTGGGTCAGAAGGATCCGGAAAAAGCCACCAAGGTTCGTACTCAGTTGGCGGTTGAATATCTTAAAAACGGTGATCTAGATTCAGCCAAACGTGCGCTGGATCAGGCACTGGAAACTAATCCGCGTGATTCGCAAGCCAATATGATGATGGGGGTGCTGCTTCAGCAGGAAGGCAGTAAACCTAATCTTGAAAAAGCCGAAGGTTATTTCAAGCGTGCAATTTCGGCAGATCCAAAGAATGCCCAGGCACGAAATAACTACGGCACCTATTTATATCAGCTTGAGCGCTATAAAGATGCGATTGAGCAGTTCGAAATTGCTGGCGCAACTTTAGGTTATGACCAGCGATTTCGTGCCCTTGAAAATATGGGGCGGATTTACCTGAAACAGGGGGATCTGGCGAATGCTGAAAAATCATTCAAACAGGCACTACAGGCTAATCGCGCTTCGTATATATCAATGTTAGAGTTGGCAGAAATTTTTTATCTGAACCAGCAGTTCCCGGCCGCGACTCAAATGTATGAACAGTTTGTACGTGGCGTGGGGCAGAAAAACCAGAGTGCCCGTGCGCTCTGGATTGGCATTCGCACTGCGCGTGCCAGTGGCGATCAGTTAGGCATGCAGGTATTGGTGAATCAATTACGTGCATTGTTCCCTGAAAGCCCGGAATACCAACGTTATTTGCAATTACAGTACAGTACTGAGGCCGTATGGAAGTAAATCCTAATTCAGATTCGAATAATTCGAGCGTAGCTCCAAACGCGTTAGGAAATGTTCAGCGTCCAGGCGAGTACTTACGCAAGATTCGTATTAATCAGCAACGTGAGCTTGAAGACGTTGCCAAAGAACTCAATATTCCGGTAAAAACCCTGAATGCCTTGGAAAAGGATGATTATAAATCCTTGCCTGAAGCGACTTTTATTAAGGGTTATTACCGCACCTATGCCAAATATCTCGGTGTCGATGCTTCTAGCCTGATTCAGCGTTTTGATGAAATTTATGCCAATGATACCGGTATGGTTGCAACGCATGCTCTGAAAGATTCTCCAATCAAGATCATGGGTAAATTGCCAGGATCAAAGCGTGATCGTAACCGCAAATGGTTAAAACGCGGTCTGATTGCGCTGGTCGTAGTACTGATCTTGGGTGCACTGGTCGCCATGATCCAGAACTGGTCAGAAAGCAGTTCAAATAATGCTGAAGTTGCTGACACTTCTTCTGATGTTGAGATTTTGAATCTGGATGCCGGTGCTGCCATGTCCGGTGATCAGCTTAAGCTTGATTTTAGCCGTCCAACCTCTGTGCATATTGTAGATGCAGGCGGTAACGTGCTGGCCACTGGCCGTCAAGCGTCTACTATAGAGCTGAGCGGTGAAGCGCCATTCCAGATCCGACTGGATGATGCGACAGCAGTATCACTCAGTTTAAATAATGAAAGTATTGCATTGTCACCTTATACGGTTAACGGAAAAGCAGATTTCCGTTTATCACGTTAATGGTGAGCAGATAGGGCGAAATCATGATCGTAAATCCAATTCAGCGCCGTCCAACACGTAAAATCCGTGTCGGTTCTGTCTATGTCGGTGGTGATGCACCGATCACTGTTCAGTCAATGACCAATACTGAAACCTGTGATGTCGCAGCAACTGTTGCACAAATTCAGCGTTGTGTGGATGCAGGTGCGGACATCATGCGTGTCTCTGTGCCGAGTATGGAAGCAGCGGCTGCATTTGGTGAAATCCGTAAGCAAGTTGACGTACCACTGGTTGCAGATATTCACTTCGACTATAAAATTGCGCTGGCTGTTGCTGATCTGGGTGCAGACTGTCTGCGTATCAACCCGGGGAATATCGGTTCAGAAGCCAAGATTCGTGAAGTCGTGGCAGCAGCACGTCATAACGACATTTCCATGCGGATTGGCGTGAATGCCGGTTCACTGGAAAAAGATATCCAGAAAAAATATGGCGAGCCAACAGGTGAAGCATTACTGGAATCTGCAATGCGTCATATCGACATTCTGGATCGTCTGAATTTCCATGAATTCAAAGTATCGGTCAAAGCATCAAACGTGTTTTTGACGATGGATGCTTATCGTCTGCTGTCTAAACAGATTGATAATCCATTGCACTTGGGTGTGACGGAAGCGGGTGTGTATCGTACCGGTTCAGTAAAATCAGCGATTGCTTTGGGCGGTCTGCTGATGGAAGGCATTGGCGATACCATGCGTATTTCTCTGGCAGCCGAGCCTGAAGAAGAAATCAAGATTGGTTTTGATATCCTGAAATCGCTGGGTCTTCGTTCTAACGGAATTAACTTTATTGCCTGCCCAAGCTGTTCACGTCAGGAATTTAACGTGATTAAAGTGATGCAGACCCTGGAAGAACGTCTGGAAGATGTCCGTGTTCCGATGGATGTGTCTGTGATTGGCTGTAAAGTGAATGGTCCGGGTGAAGCCAAAGAAGCCGATATTGGTGTAGTAGGTGCAAGTCCGCGCTCACTGGTGTATCGTAATGGTGAAAAGAGCCATTTAATCGATACCAATCAACTGGTTGATGAAATCGAATCAATGGTTCGTCAACGTGTTTCCGAGCTTGAAGAAGCCAAATCAAAAGAAATTATTCGCACAAGTTTTTCTGAGTAGATCATGAGTTCAATCGTCGCAATCAAAGGTTTTAATGACATTCTCCCAACGCAAACCCCAGCTTGGAGACGTCTTGAACAGCATCTGTCAGGTCTGATGGATGCCTATGGCTATCAACAGATCCGTTTGCCGATAGTTGAACAGACTAATCTGTTTAAACGTTCGATTGGTGATGCCACAGATATCGTTGAAAAAGAAATGTACACCTTCCTAGACAAAGGTAATCCGCCTGAGTCTCTGACTTTACGTCCTGAAGGAACAGCGGGCTGTGTACGTGCGATGCTGGAACATAACCTGCTTCGTGGTGCGACCCCGAAAGTCTGGTATATCGGACCGATGTTCCGTTATGAAAAACCGCAAAAAGGCCGTTATCGTCAGTTCCACCAGTTTGGCGTGGAAACATTTGGTGTGGCAACGCCTGATCAAGATGCAGAATTGATCCTGATGACAGCACGTCTATGGAAACGTATGGGTGTGGCTGACAAGGTGCAGTTGGAGCTAAATACTTTGGGCGAGTCTGATGAACGTGCAGCGTATCGTGCGGCGCTGGTAGACTTCCTACAAGCGCATAAAGCGGATCTGGATGAAGATTCTCAGCGCCGTCTGACGACTAATCCACTGCGTATTTTGGATTCGAAAGATGCCAAAACTCAAAGTATCCTAGAAAATGCGCCAAAACTTCATGACTTTATGGGTGAAGAAACACTGGCACACTTTAACCAGTTGCAACAGTATTTGTCAGATGCCGGTATCAGCTTTGTCATCAATCAGAAACTGGTACGTGGTCTGGACTACTACAACAAAACCGTATTTGAATGGACTACGACTCATTTAGGTTCACAAGGTACTGTGTGTGCCGGTGGTCGTTATGATGGCTTGGTCGGTCAATTGAAAGGCAAAGCGGATCAATCTGTGCCTGCAGTTGGTTTCGCGATGGGGATGGAGCGTTTATTGCTTCTACTGGAACAGGTTGAAGATAATACGCCAGTACGTGATTGCGAAGTATTCCTGGTTGCCGATCCTGCTTCTCAAGGTAAAGCACTGGTATTGGCCGAACAGATTCGTGATCAATTGGAAGCTGCAGGCAGTAATATTCGTCTGAAAGTCGGCTCACAAGGTTCAATGAAGTCGCAAATGAAAAAAGCCGATCAAGCCGGTGCTTTATATGCGGCCATTATCGGTGAGCGTGAACTTGAAGCACAAAGCTTTACGGTGAAAGAGCTGGCGACTGCAGAGCAATCTACTGTGCCATTTGCAGACTTTGTCGCATTTTTCAGTACTAAAATTTCTTCAAAATAATCGATAAAACATTAGGAAAAAGGTAATCGCATGAGCGCAATGACTGATGATGAACAACTTGAAAGTTTAAAATCCTTCACGAAGAAGTATGGTTCTTCGATCATTATCGGGATTCTGGTTGCGCTGATTGCCTTTTTCGGATGGGAATATTGGCAGAAGAAAAACCTGGCGGAATCGCAAATGCAGACTGCCAAGGTTCAGCAACTGATGGATGAAGCACAGGCTGCAGATGGTGATGCTTTTGCCAAGCTATCTGAAACTGCAGACAAGATTGTCAAAGAAGCGCCAGATTCAGCTCAAGCGATTCAAACCCAGTTGGTCATGGCGAAACTGGCTTATGACAAGCAGGATTACGCTGCCGCTGAGAAAGCATTACAAAAAGTTGAAAACTCTAAAGTTGATGATAAAGGCCTGGTTCAGGTCGTTAAATTGCGTCTGGCTTATGCACAATTAGCACAGAAAAAATATGATGCAGCCCTGAAAACTTTGGATGCAGTGACTGAACCTGCATTTAAAGCAACCGCCGATGAAGCACGTGGCGATATCTATGTTGCCAAAAATGATATTGAAAATGCCAAAAAAGTATATCAAAGTGCATGGGATGCTTTGATTGAACGTAAAGAAGAACGTCAAATTTTACAAATTAAGCTCGAAAGCGTAGGCGTGTTGGTCGATGACCCGGAAATCGAACGCCCAATTATAGAAACACAAGTGGAAGAAGCTGAATGAACAGAACATATAAAATCACCTGTGCTTTAACTGTTTTAACTCTTGCACTCGCTGGCTGTGCGGGTAAGACCAATAAAGTACCAGAAGTAAAACCGAATCCACTTCCAAAAATCAGTCAGACTAAAACACTTGTTCCTGTATTTTCGACCAGTGTTTCTTCAACAGAGAAGGCTGATCCGCTACGTTTACGTCTGGATGCGGATAACGGAGTCGTATTTGCGATCGACCCTAAGGGTGAAGTCACTGCTTTTAGTGGCAAGCAGCGCCTGTGGCAGAAAAAAGTCAGCAAAGATACTTTAAGCTCTGGCGTTGAAGCCGCTGATGGGATCGTGGTGGTTGGCAGCAACAAAGGCCAATTGATTGCACTGGATCAGCAGACTGGCGAACAACGCTGGACTGCACAATTGACTGGTGCCATCTTGGCGCCTTCTTTGATTCATGCAGGTCGCGTAATTACTGTCACTAATGACGGTACTGTATATGCTCACGAAGTGGCCTCAGGCGCTCAGGTCTGGACCTATGATTTACCGAATGTCCAGTTTAGCCTGCGTGGCATGGCGGCTCCGGTGCCTTTAGATGCGCGTAATGTATTGATTGCGACTTCAAATGCTTATATTTATGCAATCGATGCCTTAAGTGGTGTGCCTAAATTGCAGCGCCGTGTTGCAATCTCGGATGGTCGTTCGGACATTCAGCGTTTGATCGATATTGACGGTGATCCTGTCGTAGCAGGTCAGTTTATTGTGACCACCAGCTATCAAGGTCAGGTGACTGTATTTGATCTGGCTTCACAACAGGTGATCTGGAGCGAAGATGCCAGCAGTATCCAGCGTCCGGAAGTGGTGGGCAATGGCGTCTTCGTTGCCCAAACTGATGGTAAAATCAGTGCTTATGAAATTACCACTGGTCAGCCTTTATGGGAAAATGATCAGTTGTTGAATCGTCAGCTGAGCAATCCGGTAATGCTCGGAACTGAGCTTGTCGTAGGTGATCTGGACGGAGTATTGCACCTGCTGGATCCATCAACAGGGCAGATTATTGGCCGTGCTAAAACTTCTGGTGAAGTGCGTCATTTACGCGTAATTGACAACCAGCTCTATGTTTCTACACGCAAGGGTGCATTAAGCATCTGGCAGAATCGTTAATTTTTGTTTGGCTTATGCTAAAATAAGCCAACCGTATTTTTTACGCGGGGTGATTGAATGTTCAATGCCCCGTGTTTTTATTTATTTTAGGCTTTAATCCTATTCCCTTTTTCTTCCAAAACTTTCTGATGTTCAGGCCATTGTTAGACAGCCTGATATTGAATAAAGGTTAATCTATGAAACCCGTAATTGCGCTCATTGGTCGTCCGAACGTCGGAAAATCAACTCTGTTTAACCAGATAACCAAGAGCCGTGACGCATTGGTGGCAGACTTTGCTGGTCTGACACGCGACCGTAAATATGGCGATGCGATCTATCAAAACAAATCTTTCATTGTCGTGGATACTGGCGGTATCGGTGAAAATGAAGGTGGTATTGACTCCTACATGGCTGAGCAGTCTAAAACCGCGATTCATGAAGCCGACATGATCATTTTTGTGGTCGATGCACGTGCCGGACTTCTGGCATCTGATGAACAGATTGCTCGTGAACTGCGTACTTTGGGCAAGAAAGTTTTCCTTGTAGCTAACAAAGTTGATGGCGTACATGCTGAAGCTGCTCTAGTCGAGTTTTATAAACTCGGTATGGGCGAGCCTATGCAAGTGGCTGCTAGCCACGGCCGTGGCGTACAGCAAATGCTGGAAGAAGTACTTGAAGATGTGCCTGAAGATGAAAGTCCAGAAGAACATGACAAGAATACTGGTCTACGTCTTGCAATTATTGGTCGTCCAAACGTAGGTAAATCGACACTAGTAAACCGTCTATTGGGTGAAGAGCGTGTTGTAGCGTTTGACCAGCCAGGAACGACGCGTGACTCAATCTATATTCCTTTTGAGCGTGATGGTCGTCAATACACCTTGATTGATACCGCTGGGGTACGCCGTAAAGGTAAAGTGGATGAAATGATTGAGAAATTCTCAATCGTGAAAACCTTGCAGGCGATGAAAGATGCGCACGTAGTGGTGATCGTGGTGGATGCCCGTGAAGGCATTGTAGAGCAGGACTTGCACCTGATCGGTTATGCGCTGGAAGCTGGCCGTGCTATGGTGATTGCGATCAATAAATGGGACAACATGTCTGAATATGATCGTAAACAATGTAAGCTCGATGTGGAACGTCGTTTTGACTTTATTCCTTGGGCGAAAATCCACCTGATTTCTGCGTTACATGGTACAGGGGTCGGTGAGATGTATCCGTCGATTCACCGTGCTTATGATTCTTCACATCTGAAAGTATCACCAGCGAAGCTGACTCAGATCCTGAATGATGCCACTGAAGCGCACCAACCGCCTACTGTACAAGGTCGTCGTATTAAGATGCGTTATGCGCATATGGGCGGACAGAATCCACCGACTATCGTGGTTCATGGTAATAAAGTAGATAAGACACCTGCAGATTATCGCCGTTACTTGGAAAACGTATTCCGTAAAGTGTACAAGCTTGAAGGTACACCAGTAAAAATTGAATTTAAAACTTCAGAAAACCCATTTGAAGGTCGTAAGTCACAACTGGACGAACGTACTGCTGCGCGTCGCCGTCGTTATGTACAGAAATTCAAGAAAGCCGAGAAGAAATTTAAACGCGGTTAATTGTCATAGTTAAATAAAAAAGCCTGCGAAAGCAGGCTTTTTTATATCTAAGAAAATAAAAATATATTAGTAAAATTAAATTGTAAATTTAGAAAAAATTAAATATTTGTTTAATTCTAATCATTTAGTATAAAAATAAATTAAATGTTAATGTTATATGTACTATATTTGTATAAAATTGTTAACTCATTCACAAGAATGAAAATTGACTGAAAAAGATCACAATAAATAATTGCCTGGATTTTGGCAGTGTGAGGGGAACATGAAAAAAACAGCATTGGCCTTAATCTGTATGGTGGGCTTACCAAGCCTTGCGTGCGCTGAACTGATCAAAGTAAATGGTGAGGGTAGTAGCCCTATTAATAAAAAAGATCCGGTAGCTACACGTAATCAAGCATTGAATAATGCAAAAACTGATGCGGTCATTGCTTTAATCAAGAAAATTAATGGTCCCCAAGCCATGCAAGATGCCCAGCCGCATCTGGCAGATATTGTGAAACAGGTTGACAATAGCTACGTATTTAATCGTGGTAGCCAAACTAATGGCAACAAAGAGCTAGTGACTTCTATTTCAATTGAAATGGATGATCAGGAATTTCGTCAGATCTTAAATGATCTGGGGCTATCTAAAAAGGCTAGCCGAACCAGTCCGATCATGATTGTGATGGATGAGTATTTCGGTGTACCACGTGACAATTCAAAACCGGTTAAAGAATTTACTTCGTACTTCTCTGATAAAAGCTATGCCTATGATGAAAAAGCCAGCTATGACGCGAAAGAAAGTGCCAAAGCAAGTGAAAGTTCATCTTATTCCTCGAAAGGAAAGTCATCGGCTGCAGCAGGTTATGCTTATGACAATTACTATGGTGCAGGCGTAGGCGTCGCAGCACGTTCATCCAGTCATAACAATTCAGGCAAATCTGCATCTTCAGCAAGTTATAACGCTAGTGAGTCAGCACGTTATAGCCAGTCTGAGCGCCAGAATGACATCCAAAGCTTTGTGAAATATGTGGAATATCAAACACCATCTACAAAGCCAGAACGAGAAAACCAGACACTGAATGCGATTGCTAGTTCGGCATCTAAATATGACCTGCGTTTAATGGATTCGGATCTGTTCCGTAGCCGTTATTTAAAAGGGCGCAGTATGAGCATTCAGCAATTACTGAGTGATGCAGAACTGGCCAAACTCGCAGCTGCTGCTCGTCAGGAAAAAGCGGACTGGTTCATGGTTGGTAGCTCTCATATTTTTGATCGTGGCCGTTCAGGTGCAACGGGCCAATTCGTGTGTGATGGTGCAATCAGCTATAAAATTTATTCAGTTGATGATGGCACGCTGATGGGCGGTGATACTCGTACTGAATCCTCTACAGCGGCAACGACAGATTCTTGCCGGACCAATGTTGCCCGTAAATTGGGTGAAATGACTTTGACTGAAGTTGGTCCACAAATTCTGGCTTATTCGAAAAACCGCAGCATGTATGGTAAAGAAATTACTCTCTTTGTGAAGAGCATATCGGGCAGTGTCTCTAGCCGTTTGGGGGATGACCTCTATGTAGCTTTAGATGAAATGGACGGTGCTGAAAATATCGATATCCGTACCCAAGATGGCAAATTGGTTGAAATGACCATGACTTATAAGAGTGAAAAGCCTCTAAGTGCCGAACTTGCAAAAGCGCTGCGTCGTGTGAATCCTGTTCTATCTAATGCCGAACGCTTGCAGGCAGGGAATACCATCACTTTATGTATTGGTGGTACCCAATGCAAATAAGCTTTAAAAAAGTCGCGCTTGCTGTAGCACTCATGGGTGCTGTCAGTGCGCAAGCGAATATTCAGGTTTTTCCGGCTAAGGGAATTTACGGGCTGGAACTGCCTTGCCGTCAATCAGCAGACCATATAGAAGCAAATGCTTCGTCGATTTCCTTTGACTTTAGCAAGGCAGTATCGAACGAAGCGCTTCGTCAACAGGTTGCACGAACCTTCGAGCAGCAGTTGAAACAGGCTCTGCAAGATCAGGTAGTTGCCTCTATTTCTCAGCAGAATAAACATCGATCTTATGTGGCTTCGCTGGAAGTTTTGCGCGCCAGTGAATATGTAGTGCAAAAAGAATCTACAGCCGAGATTTTTTTGCCTGTTACCTTAAGTTTAAAGCTAACCAATGTCCTGTCTGGGGAAGTGATTTATACCGATAGTGCAACTCTGTCACAGCCAATTCAGGTCTTAGCAAACGATATTGAAACAGCTGCAACCCGTCAGGCAGTTCAACAGAAATTTCAAAGCAGTTTGCTGACTCTGACTCAGCAACTGGCTCAGGATCTCCAAAAGAAATTCAAAGTATCTGAGGTGCAGACCAAGGTAATTGATCGCTGGAAATCCTATCTGGTTTTGGACAAAGGCTTTAATCAGGGTATTGCTAAAGATGATGAGTTGAGTTCAGAGTCAGGAGATCTGATTCGGGTGGTGCATGCTGACAGCGATTATGCAGTGGCATTGCCTGTATTGATGAGTGGTAGTGCTAGCCAGTTCAGCAAGATTTCAGCCAATACCCGTCAGGCATTGAATAAGCCTAAAACTTTAGTTGTTGATGTCTTGACCTATCAAGGTGAGTCAAAGGATCTGATTGAACAGATTTTTTCTGATGCAATTGGGGAAAATGCCTCATTCACCCTTACACCGGTGAATAAACGTTATAGCACATTGGCACAGAGTATCAGTGAGCAGACAGGTTTGAGCAATCAGGAAACTCAGCTGCAGCGTGAACTGCCTGAATTTTTCATTCGTATAAATGTGATTCCTGTGATTGGTTATCAGCAGCAAGTCGGAAAGATGACCCAGCAGCAAGTAGTTCATAGTGAAGTGTTTGCCGAAATGATCGACCGTTCAGGACGTGTGATTTATTCCGCACATGCCACTGATGAAATTAATGAAACTATTTCTCAAGGTATGGGTTTTTCACTAGATACGCGTAAAGAAGTTGCACTTAAAAATGCCTTGGTAAAATTGGGCCAGCAATTCCAGAAAGGGATTCAGTTTACCCGTTCAGATTTGCAGGTATCGAGTGGCGGTAGCGAAACCATTACGATTCAGGATGCCGGCGAACGTTTAACTACAGGAATGAAAATTCATGTCTATAATCGTGAAAAAGTTGCCCAGCGTGAAGTATTAATTCCAACTTGGGAAGCTACAGTAATTGAGCGTCAAGGGGCTAAAGTTAAAGCACAGTTGGATTTCCCTGTAAGTGGAAATGACCGTCTGCCAGTACGTTCGGGTGACAGTATTTTGGTAGATAGTCATGCGGCTGTCGGTGACTCAAAACTTGCACGGGTATTGTGTCCAAGTCTACATACCGATCAAGTAGGTGAAATTCCATTTTATGGATTTGGGCCACTGATTTATCACGCATTTACCAGTCAGTCTAAACGTCCATTTTATGCGACTGGCTCAGGATTCAAAGGCCAGACCAGTTTACAAACGTCGATTGCCAGAATGACCGAAAATGCCGGCTTTAAAAAACAGCTTAAATTAGACTTGTATGTGCCAAAAGACGAATGCTTACAACCGGCATTCAAGATCCAAGTCAAAGAAGACTCTATCAAATGTAATGTGGACAAATCCAGTTGTGATGCCACTTTGGTACTGGCTGGAGGAGCACGCCGTTTTAATGCAAAACAGGAACGTGTGGGAGCTGTTGGCTTGCAACAGGAAGTCAATTTAAAGGGTATTGATATCACCCATCGTCATGAAATGTACAACATTCAGATGTTCAAGGCATTACCAAAAATTTTAAATCAGATCGTGCAAAAGGCCGATGCAGTTCAATAAGGAATTATGAGGGGAAACATTATGAAAAAAATCGCAAGCATATTAATTGTAGGTAGTGCTGTATTAACATCACAAGCTCATGCAGGTCTTGGAACATTGAGCAGTCTGGCTTCAAAAGTAGTTGAAACCACCACTGGGACATCTACACAAAATCTTGATTTGGCTGGTTTTTTGAAACAGGCTCAAGCTACCAATGCTATGTTTACTCAGAGCCGTACTGCACTGGCAACCTTATTTGCTGAACGTAAGGACAGCGAAGAATTAAAAACCAAGTTAAATAGCTTGAAAACAACTTCTGATGTGAAAGAAAAAGCAGCAATCCAGAAAGAAATTACCAAACTGACCGATGAAGTTTTAGAAGCGTCGAAAAAAGATGAAGCTGCAACACTTGAACGTATTAATGCATTAAGTGCGAGTCAGAAACAACTTTTGGTAAATTCACTGACCAACTTTGCGATTGCAGGTTTATCTGCACGTGAACTGGTCGTGAATAGTAAGCAGGTATCGATGCAATTGCTGACTAATCCAATGAGTCTTTCTAATAGTGGTATGTCACTGATGGATGCTAAAGGTTTACTGAGTGATGTTACGGGTATTGCCAAAAACTCGACGATGGCACTGGTTGAATATCCACAGCTGATGAAAAAAGCGGGCTTAAACTTTAAAGCACCAGAATCTGCAGTAGCAAAACCAGTTGATATTTCAGATTCTATCTAATAAGTATGAGATTAGCCTGTTTTCGAACAGGCTTTCTTTTTTTGTCTGGCGACGTAAAATGCAGATGTCGATCTGTTTTTAAGAGTTTTGCATTGTCGCGTAATATTCAAATTTATCTGCAAAAAATTGATCAGTTCTTTTTCACAGATCCTCATCAATCACGAGTAGAGCAAATTAAGCAGCGTAAACTTGCGATTTATACTCATCGTAATCAGTTACTTTCAGATCAACTCAATCAACCGGTCCAGTCTTCAGATTTTGCTGCCACTGAATATGGCAAACCCTATCTTCCAGCCCATCCAGACTTTGGCTTTAATCATACGCATAGCCAGAATTTTTATGCATTAGCAACAAGCAAACATATTCAGAATTTGGGAATTGACATTGAAGAACTTAATCGAAATGTACGTTTTGAAGCCCTAGCCCAACACGCTTTTCATCCTGAAGAGCTGAAACAGTGGCAGGCATTAGATTACGATCCTGAATACTGGTTTAAAGTCTGGACCACCAAAGAGGCGGTCCTAAAAGCCTCAGGACTTGGAATCCGGATGAACCTGAATGAGCTGAATACCCAGATTCATCCATATCAGGATGGGGGACGTTGTGAACATCCAGAAATTGGAATTTATGCCTATCAAAACTATATTTTAGCGGGTTGCATGCTCACTGTGGCCTGGCAAAGCGAGTATTCTTGTAAAGGCCTAAGATTTCCAACGATTCAGATTCATCAAGCTGTTTGAAAGTAGAGTAAGCCCAAAATATTTCTTATTGTTTGGCAATCATTAAATTACTCAGCCGGTTAACGAACTGTGGACTCATTCGAGATAAGTGAAATAAAAACTTACTCTTGAATCCGACTGGATGATGGGTCACTTGCCAAATTGAATCTTTTAGCTGTGCCAGTTTGAAAATATCCTGCGCTACATCCTCAGCTTTTAGATGCACGCCCATTTTTTTGATACTTTCGGCCTGCATATCTTTCACCATTGCAGTGCTAACAAAAAGCGGCATCACATCAAATACCCGAATGCCATATTTTTGCCATTCGATATCTAGTCCTTCAGTCAAACCACGAACCGCAAATTTGCTGGTTGCATAGGAAGCCAGATCCGCTTGGCCATAAATCGCCGATGCTGAAGACAGGTTAATGACCCGGGCAAAGGAAGCCTGCTTTAAGTAGGGTAAAGCAGCATGACAGCCATTCAGGACGCCTTTAATATTCACGTCAAGGGTGCGATGGTGATTAGTAATATTCGTTTCTTCAAAAGGACCAGAATATAAAATCCCGGCATTATTTACCAGAATATTGATTTCACCGGCCCAAGATGCGAATTCAGATAGAGCAGTCTCCCATGACGCATAATCGGTTACATCCAGAAAGCCGGCTTTGGCATGTTCACCGAGTTGCTGGGCCAATTGTTCTGCCTGTTCAAGATTAATATCATAAATTCCGACTTTATAACCTTGCTGGTAAAATAGCCTGGCTGTCGCGGCACCAATTCCTTGTGCTGCACCACTAATCAATATACTGTGCATGTGCTTGATCTCCTTATTGTCTTTTTTTTCTTGAGCATAACAAGAAACAGGCAAAATAATGCGGCTATTTGGTAAAGAAGAGGTTTTACGGTGGAACAATTACTCCAAGTCATGCGTGAGTTACGTGAAAAATGTCCATGGGATCAGCAACAGACTCCCGAATCTCTGACCAAATACGCGATTGAGGAAGCCTATGAAGTTGAAGCAGCAGTGCGCTCTGGCCAAGCTGATGAGGTGCGGGATGAACTGGGTGATTTGCTGTTACAGGTCGTATTTCAGTCACAAATGTATAGCGAGCAGGGCGCTTTTGATTTTCACGATGTAGTTCAGGCGATTACGGATAAGCTGATTCGTCGTCATCCGCATGTATTTCAGGCTGAACAGTTTGCACAGCTGAGTCCTGAAGATGTCTCGGTACTCTGGAAAGAAATCAAGCAGAAAGAAAAACAGGGTAAGCCACGTTCACGTTTGGATGAGATCAAGCATGCACCTGCACTGCAACAGGCGGATGAGATCCAGAAAAATGTCGCCAAAATCGGCTTTGACTTTCCAGATGTCGCGGGTGCCTATGGCAAGCTGGAAGAAGAACTGGCTGAACTCAAAGAAGCCGTTGCTGGACAAAATTCCGATGAAATACTCGAAGAATTTGGAGACTGCTTATTTTCACTGGTGAATGTTGGTCGTAAACTTGGTGTCTCAAGCGAGATGGCATTATTGGGCACGATCCATAAATTCCGGACTCGCTTTGCCCTGATGGAAGATCGGGCAGAACAACAGCAACTCAATCTGGAAAGCCTGTCATTGGCTGAATTGGATCAGCTCTGGGAACAGGCCAAATTAGAATTAAAACAAAGAGCCGCTCATGAACAAAGTACAACATCGCATAGGTCCAGCATGGATTAATACTGCCCTGCTAGGCATTTGGCTGGCCTATACTTCAATTGGAACAGTACATGCAACTGCAACCGATTATGCAGAATGGAAAGTACGTCAGCAGCAGCATGATGCACGCCTGAAGAAGAAAATTGCTGCTGCTACCCCCGTTTCTGAAAACAATCATTATCTGGCTAAACCTGCATTATCCGCCTCTTCAGCTGCTGATAAAATCAGTCTGAATCAGGCCAGTATTGAGCAGTTACAGCAGTTAAATGGCATCGGGCAGAAGAAAGCGGAAGCGATCATTGAATACCGGCAGAAAAACGGTAAATTTAAAACAATTGAAGATATTCAACAGGTCAAAGGCATCGGGCCGGCCTTATTTGCCAAAAACAAGGATAAACTGGCTTTGTAACCCTGCTGAATTTATTGTAAATAAGCCATCCATCTGAACCATGAGAATGACATAATCAAATTGCCCTTTAGCGGTGTAAGCGATATGATTAGCGTCATCTTAGAATTTTACGTTCAGACGTAGGAGACAGCGTCTTTTGCAAACTTTGCGCGCGTCAAAATGTGGTTTATCAACCGCTCAATTACCTTCTTATATTCTCGATGTGATTGATGCCTTAACCAAGGCAGGCTATGAAGCTTATATCGTAGGTGGTGGTGTCCGGGATCTGATGCTGGGTTTAAATCCCAAAGATTTCGATGCAGTGACCAATGCTACACCAGCTCAGGTTAAAGAAGTGTTCGGACGGCGTTGTCGGATTATCGGACGACGTTTCGAGCTGGCGCATGTCTATTCGGGCCGTGAACTGGTTGAAGTGGCAACTTTCCGTGCGCCTCCTAAAAAAGCGGTGACCTCTGCAGCAGGGATGATCCTGCGCGATAATAACTGGGGCACCATTGAGCAGGATTTTGCTCGTCGAGATTTTTCGATCAATGCCATGTATTACCAGCCACGCAAAGGTATCGTGCTGGATTTTTGCAATGCAGTAGATGATATTAAACACAAAACGCTGCGTTTACTGGGTGATCCGACTCTAAGATTTGAGGAAGATCCGGTCCGGATGCTGCGAACTTTACGTTTTGCAGCCAAACTCAATTTCAGTATTGATAAAGCCATTCTGGATATTTTCACTCCGGAAATGACCCAGCTTCTACGTGATGTGTCTCCACACCGTCTCTATGATGAATCGCAAAAGCTGTTCACTATGGGACATCTGAATCGTGTGATGCCAATGCTGATCGATTTTGGCATCTGGCGTCAGCTGTTTGCGGATATCAAACCAAACATTACCGCGTTTATTGAACTGGCAGCGAAAAATACCGATCAGCGTATTTCGATTGGCAAGACCATCAACCCGGCATTCTTCTATGCAGTATTATTATGGCAACCGTTCCTGGAGCGCTGTGATTTTTATCTGTCTAAAGGGGTAGTGCCTGCGGAAGCACGTGCGCAAGCAGGACTGGATGTACTGAAACGTCAGGCTACCCGTACTGTGATTCCACGCTTTGCGGAAACTTTCATTCGTGAAGTCTGGGAAATGCAAACCCGCTTGCTCAATCCAAAACCGCAACAGATTGAAGCATTATCAGGTCATGCACGTTTCCGTGCCGGCTTTGACTTTTTGTTGCTGCGTGAAAAATCAGGCGATGAAACTGCACAGGGTATGGGAAGCTGGTGGGAAGCCTATCAGCAAATGGGCAGCGATGAAAAAGAGCGTGCCATTGCTCAATATAATCGTCAGCGTGCCAAGAGCCGTCGTAAGGCTTCTCAGGAAGAACATCTGGAACAGCGTCTGGCTGCACAAGATGTAGCAACCGAGATTGAGCCTCTGGTGAATGAACCGGAACCACGTAGCCGTCGTGCACGTAAAGCCAAATTTGAGAATGAGCGTAGCAAACCGGTTTCTCATGTGGCGGCCAGTGCCAGCGGTGACATTGGTGCAGACCATCCAATTACCAAGCGTAAACGGGTGCAGCGTGATTTAAGCCAGGTTATTTTTGGGCCTACACAATGACAGTGACCTATATCGGTTTAGGAAGTAACCTGGGCGATTCACGCCAGATTCTGGCTGAAGCCGTGCAAAAGCTGGCAAGTTTGGGACAGATAAAAACCTCGCATCTATATCAAAGCCCACCTATGGGGCCACAAGATCAGCCGAATTATTTTAATGCTGTCGTACAGTTAATTACGGATCTGGCACCGCTGGATCTGCTGGATCGGTTGCAAGCCTTCGAACAGGAGGCTGGGCGTGTGCGTCTACGTCATTGGGGTGAACGTACCTTGGATCTGGATCTGCTTATTTATGGTGATGAACAGATTCAAAATGAACGGTTAACCGTACCGCATGTGGGCGTGCTGGAACGTGACTTTGTATTGGTGCCATTACTGGATATTGATGCCAACTTGCAGCTGAATGGAAACACATTAAAAGACCTGGACATCGTCAAGCAATCAACCTTAACGGTTTTTGACCGCACGAATTGGGCAAATATTTAATTTTTAATTATTGGCATGTTCGAGAGAACTTCAATAATAGAGGAACATCTTCATGATCAGTCTCAGTGATTTAAGACGATATAAAGCGGAAGGACGCAAATTTTCTTGCCTGACTTGCTATGATGCCAGTATGGCCAAAGCCATGGAAATTGCTGAAGTTGACAGTATTTTGATAGGCGACTCTTTGGGTATGTCGATTCAAGGTCGTGATTCAACCTTGCCTGTGACTGTAGAAGATATGGCTTACCATACCGCAGCGGTACGCCGTGGCAATCAGCATGCACTGATTATGACTGATCTGCCATTTATGAGTTATGCCACTCTGAATGATGCATTACAAAGCTCAAAAACGGTGATGCAGGCCGGTGCACAAATGGTCAAGATGGAAGGTGGTGCCTGGTTGGCGGAAACCGTTCAGGTTCTAACCCGTAACGGGATCCCAGTCTGTGTTCACTTGGGTCTCACACCGCAGTCGGTGCATGTCTTTGGTGGCTATAAGCTACAGGCCCGTACCCGTGAAGCGGCCGATCAACTGATTGCTGACTGTAAGGCAGTGGTTGAAGCCGGTGCAGCAGTGCTGTTGCTGGAATGCGTGCCTGCACAATTGGGTCGGGAAATTACTGAACTTTTCCCACATATTCCAGTGATTGGTATTGGAGCAGGGGCAGCCACTGATGGCCAGGTATTGGTCGTTCAAGACATGCTTGGTCTAACCTTTGGCCATACCGCGAAATTTGTACGTAACTTTATGAAAGAACAGTCTGGTGCGACTGCAATTCTGGATGCATTTAAAGCCTATCATGCGGCTGTTTTAGATGGTTCATTCCCAGCACCTGAACAAACATTCCAAGTCGAGTTGTAACATGAAAACAGAAACAACCATCCAAGGATTATCTGCTTCGCTCAATCCTGCACGTTCTGCGCGTAAAATTATTGGTTTTGTCCCGACCATGGGCAACCTGCATCAGGGGCATCTGAATCTGGTGCGTGAGGCGCGTAAACTGTGTGATGTCGTTGTTGTGAGTATTTTCGTTAATCCGATCCAGTTCGGACCTAATGAGGATTTTGATAATTATCCACGTACTTTAGAGCAGGATCAGCAGTTACTGGCAGATGTAGGTTGTGACATTGTCTTTGCCCCAACGGTAGAGCAGATGTATGGTAACAAGCCACGTCTGACCAATATCAGTGTGTCTGGTATTACTAATGATCTATGTGGCTTACAGCGTCCAGGTCATTTTGATGGTGTAGCGGTCGTGGTGACCAAATTATTTAATATTGTTCAGCCCAACTATGCCTTCTTCGGTCAGAAAGACTATCAGCAACTGGCTGTGATTCGTCAGTTTGTTCAAGACTTGAATATTCCGCTGGAAGTGATTGGTGTGCCGATTGCTCGTGCTGAAGATGGTCTGGCACTTAGTTCGCGTAATGGCTATCTAAGCGAGCAGGAACGTGCAACAGCACCAGTCATTTTCCAGAGTCTGAAAACTGCTGAGCAGCAGTTACATGCAGGTAAAACTTTGGAGGAAGCACTGGCAGGTATCCGTCAAACTTTGACAGATGCAGGTCTGGTAGTGGACTATGTAGAAGCCCGTACACCGGAATTGCAGAAAATTGATGAATTTAATCAGGATGTCGTGATTCTGATCGCGGCGAAATTAGGAAAAACTCGTCTGATTGATAATCTGCAGATCAAATACGCAGCTGGATAGGTAAAAGGATCGTAAGGCATGAAGCGCATTTTAATTGTGACAGGACAATCTGGCTCAGGTAAATCTTCTGCATTGCAGGTACTTGAAGACTTGGGTTATTACTGTATTGATAATCTGCCTTTGGCCTTACTTCCTGAAATTGTGGCGAAGCTGGACTGTGAAAATAATCTGGAACAGTTGGCGCTTGGGGTGGATGTACGTAGTACCCGTGCAGATTTGCAGGAATTCGACCATGTGTTTGAACAGCTGCAACAGCATGGTACGGTGGATGTCATCTATCTGACCACGCAGGATCAGGAGCTGATTGCCCGTTTTAGTGCGTCACGCCGTCCGCATCCTTTGGCTGCCCGTTTCAAGAGCCTGCATCAGTGTATTCAGGAAGAAAAAGTCCTGCTGATGCCAATCCAGCTCCGCTCTACAGTGCATATCGATACCACCGATAAAAGCGTGCATGATCTAAAACATACCTTGCTGTACAAGCTGGGGCAGACCGATAACCTGATTGTGATTCTGCAATCTTTTGGCTATAAGCATGGCATTCCTTTAGATGCTGACTATGTTTTTGATGTCCGTCATTTGCCGAATCCGCATTGGGAACTGGAACTGCGTAAATATTCAGGCCTGGATCAGCCGGTACAGGAATTCCTGGAAAAAAGTGATCAGGTCGAAGACATGTTCCAGGATATTTATCATTTTTTAGACAAATGGCTGCCGACCTTTGCTGAGGGTCATCGTCATTATATGACCATCTCGATTGGTTGTACTGGCGGCCAGCATCGTTCTGTTTATATTGTGGATAGACTAAAAAAAGCGCTTGAGGCAAAATGGTCTATTCAAGTCCTCCACCGAGAAATGAAGCACTGGTCATGATTGATACGACTGTTGACGTAATTAATAAACTAGGTTTACATGCGCGTGCATCAGGTAAACTCATTGAAGTTACCACCAAATTTCGTTCCAGTATCCAGATTGGCAAGTCGGACAAATTGGTTGATGCCAAAAATATTATGTCCTTGCTGATGCTTGGTGCGGGCAAAGGAACAACTTTACGCTTAGTGATTGAAGGTGCAGATGAGGAAAAGGCCTTATCTGAAATTCAGGCACTGTTTGCGGCAAAATTTTATGAGGCAGATTAATCGTGGCACGTCGACCGAGCAGTTTAACTGAAGAAGACTTTGAATCTTTAGAGGGACGCGCAAGTAAAACCGAACAGAAAAAAGCAGTTCAGCGTATGGCTGCTTTAGGCGCACAGTTGGCAGAACTGAGTGCGAAACAAATTAAAAATTTACCCGTTGAAGAACGTCTGATTGAAGCTTTGCTGGATGTCCAGCAAATCAGTTCACATGAAGCACGCCGTCGTCAATTTTCACGTATTGGTAAATTACTTCGTAATGAAAATGAAACCGTGATTCTGTCTTATCTGACTCCGAAACAGGGTTTGAAAAAGACAGCACAATTGCAGCGTTGGGTTGACCGTATTGTGAAAGATGGTGATCCTGCAATTAATGAATTTACCAAAACCTATAATGCGACAGAGCGTCATACCTTACGTCAGCATTATTTACGTGTGCATCGTGATCTAAAAAATCAGGCACCGGAAGAAGAAGTGGCAGCCTCAAAGCAAAAGCTGTTTAACTATGTGCAGCAAGTTGCCCTGATTTCAGATAACTGATTATAATGAATAAAAAAGCGACATTTTGTCGCTTTTTTTATTCACTCTAATTAATTTTTATTTTCCATGAAAATTCAAGAATGTTCCTATAAGTCATTGTTAACTGTAAAAAAATGTAAACTTTTAATATTTTTGATTACGTAAAAAATTGGTTTTAGTGCATAAATAAACTATTTAAATCACTCAATATTTTATGATTATTAAGAATATTTAAAAAATAGAAATAAATTTAGGGCAAATTAATATTATTGGCGATCTATTTTTTCAGAAGGTGACAATAAGTATTTTCTATATATTTGAAAATTCAAAAGCTTTTATTTACCTAAAGATCAGAAGAAAAATGAGCTGTTTTTATCTTCCTCAGATTTCAGAACTCAGATGATATTGAAACAATTTGAAATGAATTCAGGAATTTCAAATAATTATATGTAATTTTTTATAAGAGGAATATTTTCTCAAGTAATTCTTAATATTTAAATATCAAGGTATTGAAGCTATCAATGTATCTTTAGAGAAATAAGTTAACAAATCCTTTGGTCGATAAATGAGATTTTAACGTTGAGTAAATATAGAATCTTTGTTATTGATTGTATTAATTTAGTCGGTTGTAATTTTTATTCTATATTCCATAACATCCAGAGAGGCAGACATGGAACTAAAACTGCTAGAGATCGGTCAGAATACGGAGCAGTTAAGCTCGTGCCGTATATCTCTCATTTTAGGTGTCTATACCTCTGACAATTTATTAGACACCTTCTGTAAGGTCGCCCGTAAAGTACTCGGCGTTAAGACCTGTATCATCGGATTCCATATGGAACCCTATATCTGGTACAGCTGTCCGCTCGGTTTTCGCGGTTTGCACGTACCACAGAATGTGGACATCCCTAAATATCTACAAGAAATGGATGTGATCGATCAAAATCATCCTGCATATGTAGAACTATCAGATCATGTGAACAGCCTTGGCGTAGTCCATCAGCGGCTCGTAGCATTCAATTTGAAATCAGCCCAAGGACAGTCTTTGGGGCAGGTGGTTTTCTTTGACGATCAGACTGAAGTATTTGATCAGGAAGCTATTATTATCGTCCAGCAATTTGCTGAATCTTTAGTAAAACGAGTTAAACTGAATGAGGAACATACACAGCTGAAAGAGTTATACGAACAGCAATGTGCACAAAACTTCAGTAAAACCAAATTCTTCCAAATTATTGCTCATGACCTGCGTGCACCTTTCCATGGCTTGTTAGGCTTCTCGGAAGTGCTGGCACAGGAACGTGACACTCTGGATGAATCCAGTATCCAGAGTATTTCTGATTATTTATATGATACGGCTCAATCGACGTATAACTTGTTAGAAAGCCTGTTGACTTGGGCGATGGCCGAGGGTGGACGTTTCGTTTATCATCCGATTAACTATGAATTAAAACAGTCTACTAAAATTGTCTGTGATGTACTGAAAAGTCTGGCGTTGAAAAAGAATATTGAGCTGATTGACCAGGTTCCTGAAGATATCAAGGTGCATGCTGATATCAACATGATTACTTCGGTCTTGCAGAACCTGGTATCGAATGCGCTGAAATTTACTCCAGTTGATCAGGGTGGCCAGGTGATTCTGGCTGCTGAAATGGAAGGTGAGCAAGTCAAGATTACTGTTCAGGATACTGGTCTCGGTATGACTGAAGAGCAAATGGAAAATCTGTTTAGACCTAATCTCACAGTGAGCTTAAAAGGCACAGACAATGAGAAAGGCGCAGGTCTGGGTCTAGTACTGTGTAAGCGTTTTGTAGACCTGAACCATGGACAGATTGTCGTAGATTCTAAAGAAGGCGCTGGAACCACCTTTACTGTGCATTTACCTAAAGTGACCAATGATCATCAGGCATTGGTACTTGAAGACCTGCATACTGAAAAGTCCTGAAAATCATAAATTTCTATTAAAACCGTTCCCACTCGGCGTGAACTCCTGCTATAACTAAATAAAAGTTTTGAGGGAATCACCGAGTGATGGATGCGGTACAATTGCAGAAAACCTTAAGAGCCAGTCAGTATGCAGAACAGGTATTGGCCAATCATCAAGATCTATTGAATCAGGATTATGCAATTGATCAGTTTCAGGGATCACTCGGCACTGAACAGATTCAAGACTTAATCTATTCCAATCTATTAAATATCAGCGATGAAACCATGTGGATGCGTAGTTTACGTATTCTGCGTGCTCGCCTGATGTTCCGCTGGATCTGGCAGGATGCCAATCAACTCACCGATGTCATCACACTGACCCGCGAGCTGTCTGATTTCGCTGATGCCTGTATCTGTGCTGCCAAAGAGTTTGCCCGTATTCCTCTAGTCGCCAAATATGGCCAGCCAATTGGCTATAACGGTAAAGTTCAGGATCTCATTATTATTGCAATGGGCAAGCTGGGCGCTCAGGAACTCAACCTTTCCAGTGATATTGACCTGATTTTTGCCTTTGATGAACAGGGTGAAACGGATGGACGTAAATGCATTGACGTTCAGCAATTCTGTATTCTGTGGGGACAGAAGCTGATCTATCTACTGGATCATATCACTGCTGAAGGTTTTGTATTCCGTGTTGATATGCGTCTGCGGCCATGGGGTGATGGTTCTGCTTTAGCTATCAGTCATGCCGCACTAGAAAAATATCTTAGCCAGCATGGTCGCGAATGGGAACGTTATGCCTGGATTAAAGCTCGCATCGTTAATCCGAGCCCAGAAGGTGATGAACTGCTGGACATGACCCGTCCTTTCGTCTTCCGTAAATATGTCGATTACAGCGCTTTCGAAGCGATGCGTGAAATGAAAGCAATGATTGAGCGTGAAGTACAGCGCCGCAATATTGAAGACGATATCAAGCTTGGGGCTGGCGGGATTCGTGAAGTTGAATTCATTGTGCAGGTTTTTCAGCTGATTTATGGGGGAGCCAAGCTGGAATTGCAGGATCGGCAATGTCTGGTCAGCCTGAATCATCT
The DNA here is from genome assembly GCF_013418535.1 of Acinetobacter sp. YH12137. Classification (NCBI taxonomy): domain Bacteria; kingdom Pseudomonadati; phylum Pseudomonadota; class Gammaproteobacteria; order Moraxellales; family Moraxellaceae; genus Acinetobacter; species Acinetobacter sp. YH12137. The sequence goes on from NZ_VPBW01000004.1 coordinate 122,204, forward strand.
GGATGAGGCTGAACTGCTGGATGAACAGGCGGTGACTGACCTCGAAGATGCCTACTTATTCCTGCGCCGGGTAGAGCATGCTATTCAAGCGCTGCATGATCAACAGACCCAGTGTTTGCCGACTGAGCCAGATTTACGTCAACGTATTGTGGATACTTTAGGCTTTGCAGACTGGTCCGCCTTTATGGAAGTGCTGGATCAAAAACGCGCTAAAGTGATTTACCAGTTTGAGCACTTGATCAAGGAAAATGGACCAGAGCCTCAAGGCAAAAGTTTTTCTCAACTCGAACAACAGCTGAATGAAGTTTTAGATGATCATGCGAAAAATCTGGTACATGAATTCTGGCATGGACATGCCTTAAAAAAACTGCCAGCCAAAGCCATTCAACGTTTAAAAACATTTTGGCCTTATCTGATAGAGGCGATTCTGGAATCAGATAAACCGCAAGTTGCACTGGTCCGCCTGATGCCATTGGTTGAATCGGTCATGCGTCGTACGGTATATCTGGTGATGCTGATTGAAAGTAAAGGCGCTTTACAGCGTTTGGTCAAGATGGCGACTGTCAGCCCCTGGATCTGTGAGGAGCTTACCCATTATCCGGTATTGCTGGATGAGTTCCTGTCGATGGATTTTGAATTGCCTAAACGTCAGGATCTGGAAGATAGCCTGCGTCAGCAATTGCTCAGAATCGAAATTGATCAGGTCGAAGACCAGATGCGGGTGCTACGCCTGTTTAAAAAATCCAATGTACTTGCGGTAGCTGCCAGTGATGTGCTGGCGGAAAGCCCTTTAATGAAAGTCTCGGATGCCTTAACAGATATTGCAGAAGTCTCAGTGAATGCTGCGTTGCATCTGGCCTATCAGATTGTGGCCAAACGACATGGTTTTCCGCTGGATGCAGAAGGGCAGCGCTGCTCGATAGAACATATGGCTTTTGCCGTGATTGGCTATGGCAAAGTCGGTGGCATTGAGTTGGGTTATGGTTCGGATCTGGATCTGGTCTTCATTCATTATATGGGCGAGCAGGCTGATACGGACGGTCTCAAGCCGATTAGCGGTTTTGAGTTCGCTATGCGCGTAGCACAGAAGTTTATGTCGCTCATGACCACACAAACACTGGATGGGCGTGTCTATGAAATCGATACCCGCCTACGTCCTTCTGGAGAAGCAGGGCTGCTGGTTACTAGTCTGAAAGCATTTGAGCAATATCAGTTGAAAAATGCATGGTTGTGGGAACATCAGGCCTTGGTACGCGCACGTTCCATTGCCGGAGAAGATAGCCTGAGAGAGACATTTGAAGCACTACGCTGTAAAATTCTTACCCAGAAACGGGATATCTGTCATGTACGTAGTGAAGTTCTGAAAATGCGTCAGAAAATGAAAGATCATCTGGGTTCTTCCAAAGAGCAAAAAAAAGATGGGATTTTTCATTTAAAACAAGATGCAGGTGGTATCGTTGATATCGAATTTATGGCACAGTATGCGGTGTTAGCTTGGAGTGGGACGAATAAAGATCTCGCCCATTACTCCGACAATGTAAGAATCCTTGAGGATGCCGCAAAATCAGGTTGCTTATCCAGCGACGATGCGACTGCTCTGATTCAAGCTTATCTCCGTGAACGCGCCGAGAGCCACCGCTTAGCCCTTGCAAATCAATCCATGCAAGTGTCTGCAAGCGACTGGCACGATACCCGAAAGACCGTTTGCAAGTTATGGCAAAGACTGATTGATCCAAGTGCAGTATTTGCACTGGATAGTGAATAATTGTGAAAAATTGGAGTTTGTGGCATGAATTTGGCTGATCGTGATGGTTTCATTTGGCAAGATGGACAACTAGTAGACTGGCGTGAGGCGAAAACTCACGTATTAACACATACTTTGCATTACAGCATGGGGGTGTTTGAAGGTGTCCGTGCTTATGAAACCCCGAATGGAACGGCTATTTTCCGTCTGAAAGAACACACCAAACGTTTGCTTAATTCTGCAAAAATTTATCAAATGAAAGTTCCATTTGATCACGCAGCTTTAGAACAAGCTCAAATTGATGTGGTTCGTGAAAATAAATTGGCATCTTGCTATTTACGTCCAATTATTTTTATTGGCTCTGAAAAACTGGGTATTGCCGCAACTGACAATACCATTCATGCTGTGGTTGCAGCGTGGAGCTGGGGTGCTTACCTTGGTGATGATGCGATGGCAAAAGGTATTCGCGTAAAAACTTCATCATTCACACACCATCATCCAAACGTGACGATGTGTAAAGCAAAAGCATCTGGTAACTACACATTGTCGATTCTTGCTCACCAAGAAGTGGCACATTCTGGTTATGACGAAGCAATGCTGCTTGATCCACAAGGCTATGTATGCCAAGGTTCAGGCGAGAACGTATTCCTGGTACGTGATGGCGTAATTCACACTCCAGATATCGCTGGTGGTGCATTAGACGGTATCACTCGTCAATCGATTATTACCATTGCTAAAGATCTTGGCTATGAAGTGGTAGAACGCCGTATTACTCGTGACGAATTCTATATCGCAGATGAAGCTTTCTTCACTGGTACTGCTGCTGAAGTCACACCAATCCGTGAATATGATGACCGTCAAATTGGTGAAGGGGTACGTGGTCCAATCACAACTCAAATCCAGAAAGCATACTTTGATGCAGTTCAGGGTAAAGACCCTAAATATGCACACTGGTTAACTTATGTAAAATAAGTTAAATCCATGAAAAAGGGACTCGTTTGAGTCCTTTTTTATTTTTAGTGAACTTTCCTCAGAATATTAAAACTATTAGGTTGTTAGGTAGAGAAGTCAATAAATTGCAGAAAAAAAATGACGATTCTTATATTATGGAAAGTTATATATTCACTATAAAAATAAACGAATAAGCGTAGCGAACAACTAAAATTAGTGTTGCTCTATATTTATCATTCAAATATGAACTTTATTTCGGTTTAAACTGCTGGAAAAATATTCAATTCTTGTGATGAAAAAATGAAGATTATATTTCTTTATGAGATTTGCGGTAAACTGTGCAGAAATGAAAAGCAATAGGCTCAGTCAGTACCAGTAATGGTATGATACTGATATTGCATAGGTGGATGATGGGTGCATGAACGCAAAGCAAAATGACCTTAAGACTCAGAGTGAACAGTCACCTGAACAAAATATTGTGATCTGTATGAAATGGGGCACAAAATATGGGTCTGAATATGTCAATCGTCTTTACAATATGGTGAAGCGACACACAACCGTTGATTTTCAAATGGTGTGTTTAACTGACCGTACTGAAGGGATTGATCCAAATGTGCAATGCTTTCCTATTCCACCGTTGGCTTTGCCAGAAGGTGCACCAGAACGTGGCTGGAATAAGCTCTCTACCTTTGAACCTGATCTCTATGGTTTGAAAGGCAATGCTTTATTTTTAGATCTGGATGTTGTCATTGTCGATAATATTGATGAATTCTTTACGCATCCGGGTGAGTTTCTGATTATCCATGACTGGAAACGACCATGGCGTATTACGGGTAATAGTTCAGTTTATCGCTTTAAGCTCGGAGCTTTTCCTGGTCTTTTGCCATATTTCCGCGAACACTTTGATGAAATCCGTCAAAAATTCCGTAATGAGCAGGCTTATCTTTCTTGGTATGTAGACCAGGAGAAGAAACTTGGTTATTGGCCGGATAGCTGGTGCAAGAGTTATAAATATCATTGTCTGCAAAAAATTCCAATGGCTTATTTCAAGCCACCAGTAAAGCCTGAGGGCGTAAAAATTATTATTTTCCATGGGGAGATTAACCCACCTGATGCCATTAATGGTGGTGGTGGTAAATGGTATCGCTATGTGTTGCCATCCCAATGGATCAAGGATGCTTGGCAGTAAGTCCTAAGACTTACATAATCTGATTATTGATTAGAAAAATTATGGAAAAAATAGATTTTGTTATTACTTGGGTTGATGGTAAGGATGAAAAACATCGACTTAAAAGACAACAGTTCCAACCTGCCAATATTGCCAAAGGTGCTGCAGAGGAAACTCGATTTGCCAGTAATAATGAAATCTACTTTTCAATTGCTTCAATTCTTAAGTATGTTCCCTATTGTGGAACAATTTATATTATTACTGATGAACAACAACCGGCAAATATTTATGATTTCGTCGAACAGGGATTATGTAATCCAGGTCAGATAAAAATAATTGATCATCGAACGATATTTACTGGGTATGAGCAATATTTGCCTACATTTAACTCTTTAAGTATTGAAACTATGCTTTGGAATATTCCAGGCTTATCTCGCTATTTTATTTATTTAAATGATGATTTCTTCTTCAATTCACCTTCTAAATTTGAGGATTTTTTAGCGAATGACCAAATTAAAATTTATGGGCATTGGGAACGGAGTTCATTAATTAAAGCAAAATTTAATCTGCGCAAAGGCCTCAATAAATATTTTGGTAAGTCTTTACAGCCTAAATATACAATTGCCCAAATGCTTAGTGCTGACCTTTGTGGATTAAATCAATATTATGAAATTCATCACCGTCCCCACATAATGGATCGTGAATTTTTGAAAGAGTATTTCACAAAGTATCCTAAAATATTACATCAACAGATTAAATACCGTTTTAGAAGCGCTTTACAGTTTTTACCGGTTGGATTAAATAATCATTTAAAAATTCAAGCTAGTAAAGCGATATTATGTGATGATATAAATATTGCTTATCTTAAAAATGAAACCTCATTATCTTCATTTCTATCTGACTTGAATGACACAACTATTAAATTTGGCTGTGTACAAAGTTTAGATCAATTAGATCCTGAACAATCGTTAAAGATAACCTCTGCTTTAATAACCAAATTTAAAGATTATTTGCCTTTATCTATTTATCATTATTAAGAGCTAGCCATGAAAGTTATAACTTATTTAATTAATTTAGACGGAAGTGATCAACGGCTGGCTGATGCAACTCTACAACTTAATAGTGTCGGTTGGGAATTCGAACGTTTTGCTGCATATGATGGACGAGGTAAAGCTCTCTCTGAATTCACACATTATAATGATGATGAAGCGAACCAGATATTAGGTCGTAGTCTAATGAGTTCGGAGCTAGGTTGTTATTTAAGTCATTATGGTTGTGCAGAAAAGTTTCTTGCTACTGATGCGGATTATCTTATCGTACTTGAAGATGATATGAAGATTGAACCAGATTTTAAAATAAAACTTGATTGCCTGATTGAGTATCTAGACCAGCATAAAAACTTAGATTGGTATTTAGTGAATATTGCAGCTAAAAAGAAAAAGCTGGCAAAAAATATTACTCAAATTGAGAATATGAGTATATGGCATGCTTATTATTTTCCAATTCGTGGCTTGGGATTGATTTGGTCTCGTCAGGGAGCACAGGCTTTCGTTAACGCTGGAAAAACTATAAATATGCCAGTAGATATTTTCTTTCAAACTTGGTTAAGTAAAAATGGTAAAGGATTAGGAGTTTGGCCACCATTAGTGAAGCCAGCGGGGGTAGATAGTGATATTTTGGGGACAGTTGCAGCTCAAGGGGTGTCACGTAAAGAGAAAGAAAATCGTGATCTATCGTATGGTTTAAAAAAACAGAAACGTATGTGGCGTGATCGTTATTATGCGGTTAAGCATTTATTAAAATCAAAAAAAGTTATGTGATATGAAAAATTTTGTTATTAGCCTAAAAACTGCTACTAAACGTCGAGAACACATTTGTAAGGAATTTGGCGAAAAAAATATTGATTTTGAATTTTTTGATGCTATTACTCCTGATCAGAATCAATATTATGCTGAAAAATTTGGATTAAATTTGAATTTTTTTGATTTGAAACCTACAGAAATTTCTTGCTTTTTAAGTCATATTTATTTGTGGTTTTATGCGGAAGAAAATAATTTAGAATATATAGCTATTTTTGAAGATGATATTTATTTAGGTGAAAATGCTAATTTATTTTTAAATAACTTCAATTGGATACCTAAAAATACTGATATTTTAAAATTAGAAGCTTTTGATGATTATATAGAAGTAAATAAAAGTACTCTTTTAAAGACTGTAGATGGGAGGGAAATCTATCACTTAGTCTCTAAGCATATTGGAGGTGCTGGATATATTATGTCTCATAGAATAGTTAATAAAATTTTGGTTAGATTGAGACATGAACAAAAAATTAAACCTTTAGATCATTACCTTTTTGAAGATTTAATTCTTGATAAGGATATTAATATTGTTCAGATTTTACCTGCATTATGTATTCAAGATTTTATCAAAAATAATGCCTATGAAAATTTTTCTAGTTCTTTAGAGGAAGAAAGACGTAAGCGATTTAATAGTCTAAAAATTAAGTTATCGATTCCTCAAAAAATTAAAAGAGAAATTTTGAGATTATTTTCCCAATTTAAAGGTATCTTCAGAAAAATTATGTACCGGAAGAAAGTTATATTTAGATAGTAAAACTCTATATTATTCAATAAAGATTTTTACGATTTTCTAATTTCCTAAATCTTTTATAACCCCACAAATACTGCTCTGGAGCAATGTTAATCATTCGCTCCATTTCCTTGTTTAAGGTGTCTATAGAAAGCTGTAAGTCTTTAGAGCGAATATCTGTTGATAACTCAGTTACATGAATATCAAAGCCATCCAGATCTTCATGACGTAAACAACTTAAGCCAATCACAGAGCATTGGGTTTTTGCAGCTAACTTAGACAGTAGGGTAGAAGATAGAGCATTCTGTCCATAAAAAGGTGAGTAAATACCACCACTTTCTTTGGGTACATGGTCAGGAAGAATGGCAGCGAATCCACCCTGTTTTAAATGCTTGAATAAAGCCCGTACTCCCGTTTCATCAGTTGGAACAAGGGTAGCATTTAAACGCTGCCGTGCTTCGAGCATAAACCGATCGACATCAGGATTTTTACTTGGCTTATACATGATGACAGGGCTAGTGTGTTGATTCACCCAGGCATTAAGTAGCTCCCAAGTGCCAAAATGAGGAACGACTGCCAAAGTTCCATTCGGATTTTTTAGTGCATCAGTAAAAATTTCTGGATGATGAATATTCCGGATTTGTTTTAATGCGAACTCAGGTTCAGAACCCCAAATTTTGACTGACTCGGCATAGGTCATGCATTGGCTTTGAACACTTCGTTTTGCCAGTCGTGTACGTTCTGATGCTGACAGTTCAGGATAGGCAATTCCTAAATTAATTTCTGTAGTACGGCGAATCGATGAATTCGTGATATAGAGAAGTGATCCAACACTTTTCGCCAAATTTTGAATGAATCTTAACGGGAGTTTGGAGAGGTTCTTGAGTAATGCGTACATGGTGGGCAGCTTGCCTGATTAAGATTCTTGATCAGGATTGCCTTTAAGCACCATATAAATCAAACCTACAAAAATGACAAGTGCACCTAAAATACTGCTCAGGCAGAAGTACACAATACGGTCATTGGTGTCCAAGTTAAACAGGTTGTTTGCAAGGATATAGCGCATGAACAGCCATTGTACGACTGAAAACACAATCAGCATGATGCCACGGTTACGAACAGCAGGACGCATCGCCATTGCCAAATTACCTAAAAATAGAAACTGAAGCTATTATGCCACTGTCGTGCAGGCTTCTCAATGCAATAAAAAAGCCCTGTTAGAACAGGGCTTTTTTACTCAAATCATCAAGAAATTATTCTTGAGATTCGGCTTTTGGTTTTTCACGTAAGCGAATACCCAAATCACGCAGTTGAGTTGATTCAACTGGTGCAGGTGCTTGAGTCAATGGACATTCAGCAGTTTTGGTTTTCGGGAATGCAATCACATCACGGATTGAAGATGCACCAGTCATCAACATCACCAGACGATCCAGACCGAATGCCAAACCACCATGCGGAGGCGCACCGAATTTAAGCGCATTTAGCAAGAAGCTGAATTTCTCTTCTGCCTCTTCTTCAGAAATACCCAGCGCTTCAAAGATCGCTTTTTGCATTTCTAAAGTATAAATACGCAGTGAACCACCACCGATTTCAGTACCATTCAATACCATGTCATAAGCAACAGACAATGCTTCGCCTGGATTATTCTTCACATCTTCAACGCTTGATTTAGGAAGCGTGAACGGATGGTGAACAGAAGTCCATTTGCCATCATCAGTTTCTTCGAACATTGGGAAGTCAACTACCCAAAGCGGAGCCCATTCGCAAGTTGCAAGGTTCATATCATGACCAATTTTCACACGAAGTGCGCCCATTGCATCATTCACAACTTTGGCTTTGTCTGCACCGAAGAATACGATGTCGCCATTTTCAGCACCAACACGTTTCAACAGATCCAGCACGATTGGCTCGATGAATTTAACGATAGGTGATTGAAGACCTTCAATACCTTTCTCAAGTTCATTGACCTTGATGTAAGCCAGACCTTTCGCACCGTAAATACCAACGAATTTAGTATATTCATCGATTGCGCTACGTGGCAGTGAGCCCGCACCTGGAACGCGAAGCGCAACGATACGGCCTTTAGGATCTTTAGCAGGACCTGCGAATACTTTGAACTCGACGTCTTGCATCAAGTCTGCAACGTCAACAAGTTTCAAAGGAATACGTAAGTCTGGTTTGTCAGAAGCATAGTCACGCATTGCTTCTGAATAAGGCATACGTTGGAATTTGTCGAATTTGATGCCAAGAAGTTCGTCGAACATCTTAACAGTCATGCCTTCCATCAAATCCATAATATCGTCATCGCTCATGAACGATGTTTCGATGTCGATTTGAGTGAATTCAGGCTGACGATCCGCACGTAAATCTTCGTCACGGAAACATTTAGCGATCTGGTAGTAACGATCTACACCACCTACCATCAACAACTGTTTGAACAGCTGTGGTGATTGTGGAAGCGCATAGAAGCTACCATTAGATACACGGCTTGGAACTAAGTAGTCACGCGCACCTTCAGGGGTCGCACGAGTCAAGATCGGAGTTTCAACGTCTAGGAAACCGTGATCGTCTAAATAGTTACGGATCAGGTTGGTCACTTTAGAACGGAAACGTAAACGATCGATCATTTCAGGACGACGGATGTCCAGGAAACGATATTTCAAACGAATTTCTTCAGAAATGCTTGTGTTTTCGTCATTTAATGGGAATGGAGGAGTTTCAGACTGAGCAAGAACTTCAATTTCTTTACCCAATACTTCGATTTGACCACTCACCATGTTGGCATTTTCAGTACCCGCATAACGGCGACGTACACGGCCTGTAATTTTTAATACGTATTCAGAACGTGCTTTATCTGCTGTTGCAAACGCTTCAGGTGTATCTGGGTCGATAACCACTTGAACAAGACCGTCACGGTCACGCATGTCAAGGAAAATGACACCACCGTGGTCACGGCGACGGTGTACCCAACCGCATAATGTTACGGTCTGGTCAATTTGAGCTTCGGTTAAAGAACCGCAGTAATGAGTTCGCATCATAGCGTTAAAAATCCAACTATATGGGTTAAGGAAGCGTATACGTAAACAGCGTACCGCCTTTAGCAAAGGTAGGATTATGCCTCTTTGGGCATGTTGTCACAAGAACTTGAGGCAAAAACAGTATCATTTTAAAGTGAATAAGCAGGAAGTGAGAGATTTTCCTAGCCCATACGCCGATCACGATCCAGAAATAAAAATAGCAGACAGCCCAGACTAAAGGTGATTAAAAAGCCCTGGCTAAATTCATTGATAGAGCGGCCGGTAAAATAATACAGATCAGATCGCCAGACCTCATCCGGAATGTAGCGCATATAGTCCCATGTCGAAAATAAACCTGTGAGCGTAGATAGACCGAATAGACCCCAGCAAAATAGGAGGATCTTGTGACTGACGCTTAGATATTGCCGGTGAGTTTTATAGTAATGCAGACTCATCCACAGAATAAAAGGTAGAGCTAGGGCAGAAGTCCCGATCTGTAAAATCCGGTGTAGGGGATAAGTTCGCCCTAAAATTTGATACTGCTGGCTGAGAATGTCATAAAAGGCAAAGGTTCGAAAATCCACATGGGTGAGACCATCCCAAATAATATGGGTTGCTGTCCCAATCATCACTGCAATACACATAGCGCAAATAAATCTGAATGCTGAAAATAGATTATGAATATTTAAATCATGTTGTATGCCAATAAAACGATAAATCACTGGCCGGTAAATCAGGTACCAGACCGCACAAAAAATAAGACCAATCCATAAATCAGGGTGAATCAGCGAAGACCATAAATGAGTAATATTAGAATTCTTATGGGTAAAAAGACGGTACAGATCAGGAACCATACTGCCAATCGCTAGCGCAGCAACAGGTAGCCGATTGCCAGTTAAATATGAAATAGGTGGAGCCAGTACAGCATGTGATAAAGTAAAGGGCATAAAAAATAGTGTTTTACTACAATGAAAAATATTCAAATGACATTCTAATAAAATATTCAGCTCATTATCGTAAAGGATTGCAAAAGCAATGAAATGTTATATTATAACACTATCCGAAATTGCTGAATTTGAGCTTGGGTCATGTCCTTTTCTAAGAATCTAATAACACTCTCAATTTTTGCTGTAGTTGCGCCTACAGTATTTGCTGAACAGTCATCTTCTTCTATTCCTGTACAAACCATGGATACCATTCAGGTACAAGCTCATCCATTGGTACAGACTGCGGCAGATTTTGCAGTTGCTGATCTAATGGTGGACCAGAAAGCTTTATCTGAACGTGCGACGACTATTGGTGATGCGCTGGCAGATGAACTTGGGGTGTATTCAAATCAGTATGGAACCGGAGCGAGCCGTCCGGTAATTCGAGGCCAGGATGGTCCACGTGTCAAAGTTTTGCAGCATGCCTCCGAAACGGCTGATGTATCTACTCTATCTCCTGACCATGCAGTGACAGTCGATCCGATTCTAGCCAAACAGGTCGAAGTGATTCGTGGCCCATCAACTTTGCTTTATAGCGCGGGAACCGTCGGTGGTCTGGTCAATGTCACTGACCAGAAAATCCCAACCCAAATGCCAGAAGATGGTCTGGAAGGGACTGCTGGACTACGTTACAACTCGGGCAGTGATGAAAAACTGGCAAGTGCAGGCGTGACTGCTGCAGTCGGTGAAAATTTTGCCCTGCGTGTAGAAGGCACTAAACACAAAGCCAATGACTATATTGCGCCTGATTATGTAGTAGAAGAACCTCATGGCGATCATTCACATTTTCACAAAGAACGTCGTGTAGGTAATACCTTTGCTGAAGGCCAGACCGTGAATATTGGTGGATCATGGATTCATGATCGTGGTTTCGTTGGCCTGTCTTATAGCAACCGTCAGGATGAATATGGCTTGCCGGGGCATAGTCATGAATATCATGGCTGTGTATTGCATGGTGATCATTTCCATGGCTGTCCAAAGCCGGGTGTTGCCGCAGAACATGAAGAAGAGCATGGCGGACCATGGGTAGATCTGAAATCTGAACGTTATGAAGTACGTACTGAACTGGAACAGCCTTTTGCCGGTTTTGACAAGTTACGTGCCCATGCCAGTTTTACCGATTATGAGCATGATGAGCTGGAAGAAAATGAAGTCATCAGTAATTTCAAAAGCAAAGGCTACGATGGCCGTCTAGAACTAGTCCATGTTCCGGTTGCTGGTTGGGAGGGCGTAATTGGCACCCAATATAGCCAGCAGAAAATCAATCTGGCTGCTACAGAACATGATCATCATGAAGATGGTGACGAGGATGATGAAGAACATCATGTCCATGGTTCAAGCGTGGTCATGCCAGATACCAAAACTGAAAAATACAGTCTGTTTGCTTTAGAGCATAAACAACTCGGCGATGTGCATGTCGAATTGGGTGCACGTGTTGATCATCAAAAAGTACAGGTTGAATCTGAACAGAAAAATTATTCAGGCACGGGCGTCTCTGCTTCTGCTGCTGCGAATTGGGAATTTGCCCCGAACTATAAGTTATCCATTGTAGGTTCACATCAGCAACGTTTACCACTGGCACAAGAGTTGTATGCCAATGGCCTGCATTTTGCCACCAATACCTATGAAGTCGGTAATCCTGATCTGGAAAAAGAAAGCTCGAATAACCTGGAACTAGGTTTCGAATATGAAGGTGATAAGCTGGATTATCATGCGCATATTTACCATAACTGGTTTGATGACTATATCTACGGCGCGACTACGGCGAGAAATGGAAATTTGCGTGGGGTAGAATATACCCAAGATAAAGCCCGTTTCTATGGGGCTGAAGCAGAAGCTACTTATGCATTAAATGACACATACAAGTTAGGTGTGTTCGGTGATTATGTACGCGGCAAAATTGAGGGTGAAAATGCACCACGTATTCCAGCAGGCCGCTTAGGGACCAAGGTTGAAGCAGACTTTGCCGATGGCTGGTCAGGAATGGCAGAGTATTATCATGTCTTTAATCAGGACAAAACGGCCAGTTATGAAGATGAAACCCAAGGCTATAACATGGTCAATGTCGGCCTAAGCTACACCAATAGCATTGCTGATAAAAATGCCTATCGGGTTTATTTTAAAGCCAATAACCTGCTCGATGATCAGGTCTATTCACATAGTTCATTCCTGTCGAATATTCCGCAAGTCGGACGTAATTTCACAGTCGGCGTACAATATGATTTCTAGGATTCAGTTGAAATAACTGACCGAATCCAAGTACTGTCACTGAAATAGACTTGAAAAATCATCAGATTAAACCTAGCCTGAGTATATTGGGTTAGGTTTTTTCTTATGCGTATCTTTCAACGAATTCACAATAAACTGAACTGGTCAAACCGCCGTTATGCGGCCTTGATCATTGGTGTGCTGATGGCCAGTTATCTGGCTTCAGCAATTTATCATACTTATAAACCCTTACCTGAAGGGCTGAATTACACGGGTAAGCTGCGCCATGCACAGGTGAAATTTCTGGTCGATCAGACTTATCTGGATGCACAGGGCAAGCAACAACTGGATCATCAGATTTTTAATGAAATGCTGAAGATGATTGAAGAGGCAAAATCCCTGATCGTGCTGGATATGTTCCTGTTTAATCAGCAGACCGGTGCCTCTAAACAGGAACATCAGGCACTCAGCAAACAGCTTACAGATGCTTTACTTAACAAGCGATTAATGCAGCCTGAAGTGGAAATCAAATTTATTACCGATCCGATTAATTCTGTCTACGGTGGAATTACAGCACAGCATTATCGTGAACTGCGTCAGGCGGGAGTAGATGTAATCGAAACCAATCTGACACCGCTGCGTGCTTCTAATCCAAGCTGGTCAGGTTTCTGGTATCTGTGCTGTCAGGGGATTGGCAATAATCCGGAAAAAGGCTGGTTGCCGAATCCGTTTGGTCCAGAAAAAGTGACCTTACGCAGTTATTTCGACCTGTTTAATTTCAAAGCCAATCATCGTAAAACACTGGTCGTCGATACAGATCAGGGCTGGAAAGCACTGGTTACCTCAATGAACCCACATGATGGCAGTTCACGGCACTCCAATATTGGTCTACTGGTCTGGGGCAGAACAGCGATTGATATTCTTGCGACAGAACAGGCGGTCGGGATCATGTCTCAAGCCAATATGCCGGCTGTGATTGCAGGTGAGTTTGAAGCAGAAAAAAAACAGCCTCAAGTTCAGGTGCTGACTGAAAAAGCCATTTATGAGGGGGTTCTAAAGCTGCTTGAAACGGCGAAAGCAGATGAGCAGATTGATCTGGCCATGTTCTATCTGTCAGAACGTAAGATTGTGAAAGGGTTGATTGCAGCGCATGAGCGCGGAGTGAAACTTCGGATTTTACTTGATCCAAATAAAGATGCATTTGGTCGTGAAAAAAATGGCATTCCTAACCGGCAGGTGGCTTCAGAACTGCATAAAGCTGGTATTCCGGTACGCTGGTGTAATACTCAAGGCGAGCAATGTCATAATAAAATTCTGATGAAATATGGTGCCCAGCAATCTGAAATGATTTTAGGTTCCGCCAATTTCACGGCACGTAACCTAAAAAATTATAATCTGGAGACCAATCTGCGTGTGGTGGGACAACCTCAGGCGGAAGTCTTTAGCGATGCGCAGCAGTATTTCAATACGGCCTGGTCTAATTTGAATGGCCGTTCCATGAGCGTGGACTATGCTCAATATGCTGAAGAGTCATTCTGGAAATACTGGTTATACCGTTTTATGGAATGGAGTGGTTGGTCGACGTTTTGATTGGCCTCTCCCTAGCCCTCTCCTGAAAGGAGAGGGAACTCCTTCTCCCTATGGGAGAAGGTTGGGATGAGGGGAGTTATTTTTCTGGATTCGGCGGAACCAGTTGATCCAGTTCTTTATCTGTCAGCTCATCCAGTTCAGAAATATCAGTTTTGATTTTCCATTGTGCTTCATCATCCACCGGATTTGGTAAACGCGCCTCTAGCCAGTCACATACTACATCTGGTGGGAAGTCAGCATGATTGCACTGGATCACCCAAGACAGGAAATCTTTGGCTATACCATTCATATAAGGCGGTGGAGAAACTGGAAGAAACTGAGTCGGCAGGCGCTCATTTTTAGAAATATAGTTCAGAACATGACCCAGTTCCTGTACAGTTTGCCATGCTAAAGGATGATCAACGTTGATCTGAAATTTAAACCACCAGGCCTGTTTCCCATCTGAGCCATAGCTATCAATCAGTCCTTTTTGAACACTGGGTACCTTGCAAAAATATTCATATAAACGATCGAAATTTAAATCAGACACAGTATGCAACTCAAAGCATTAAAAAAGTGATATTAGCATACGCACTTCAGCGCTCATCACGCAAGCCTGTTAAAGTCATGGAATCAATTACAAAACTTTGCAGCAGCAGGGAATTTATCCATATTTTCTGCATGGATTTTGGTTAAAATATGGGCACAAACTTTTGGAGGACGCACTTATGAAAATATTAGCTTCAGGTGCATTGCTGGCTTCATTCCTGTTCGGTATTGCAGTGCCCGCTTGGGCGGATAATGCCTGGGTAGGCTACACAGGTGTTGATCGTTCTAAACCTCAACATCGTCCTCCATCACGTCCTCATTATGCACCGCAGCCCCCTCATTCGCAGCGGCCTTATTCTCCGCAACGTCCGTCCCATGGCGGCTATTATCCTCCTGCGCAGAGCCAAAGCGGGTTCAATATCCAGTATCAGGCACCGACCACGATTTACCATAATTCCAATAGCTATAGCTGGGTCAATGGTGATCCGAATGTAGCCCACATTGAAAGTTCGAGATATACAGTGATTACTGACTGGCAGCGTTTGGGATTACCTGCACCACCACGCGGAAGTTACTGGATTTATGAAAATGGACGTTATGTGTTGATGAATAACCGTTAAAAGAAATTCCCTCTCTTGTTATGAGAGGTGATTAATTACCCTCTTGCGAAGCAGTGCTTCTCACCTTTTGCAAAGGGGGGACTTTTCTATGACTATGCCAACTCATCATCTTCAGGACGTGGAGTTTTACCTTCTGGTAATGGCTTTTCGCTATGCTTGTCGCGAATAACGGATGGATAGGTCCAGGACGCATAACGGACCACCAGAATGGCAAAAGCCAAAATCAGAATCGAACCGGTAATAATAACCTGATCCATGCTGGCTTTGTGTGTATGCTGAATATCAGAAATCAGTAAACGGGTCAGGGCAGTAATCGCAATATAAATCAGGAACCGAACCGGCATATGATTGGTCTTGAAATAGATGCCGACCATGGCACCAAGTTCCAGATAGATAAACAGCAAAAGAATATCATCAATGGTGGCAAACTGTTTGACGGTCAAAATGTCAAATACGGTATGACCTGCGGACCAGATCACCATACAGCCAATAATGAACAGCGCAAGATAATGGAAACTTTCAACGGCAAGGTTGCCAAAACGGTCGAGGAGAGTTTCTATTCTTTTTACTTTAGACTCAGATTTACTCATGTTCTCCTCCAGATTTTTCATGTGAAATAACATATGAACAGGAAAGAACTAGCAAAGATCATGCACAAAAAGAGAAAAATAAAATAAAAGTGAAATTATTCGAACTTTTGCACTTTTTTTGCACTAACTTGTTATATTGTATGAGAACTACATTGAATAAATAGGAGAAAAAAATGTTGGACAAAATTCAAACAAAAATTAGTCAATTAGAAGCAGGAAAAAAATTAATCCTGGGCACGGGGATCAAGGCTGAAGAGATGCAGAAGGTACTTGAACTGTGTGAATCTTTAGAGTCGCAAGGGGGAATTAAAATAGTGAATAAGCATTTCAATCCTAAAATAACGACGCAACCAGATACGATCTTGATTGAAAAAGTATAGTGCATAAAAAGCCCTGCAGATGCAGGGCTTTTTATATGGATTCACGTCAAGATTAAGCTTGAGTCGTGAAGTAATCTTCAGAGAAATTCATCACTACTTCGCAACCAGCTTTCACTTTAGTGATACGCAGTGCAAGTTCAGGCAAGATGCGTTGCGTGAAGTAACGCGCAAGCGCAAGTTTGTTTTGGTAGAACTCGCCATCTTTGTCTTTTGCAGCATTGGCAATACGTGCAAACATATAAGAGAAGCTCAATAGGCCTACTGCGTGTAGATAATCAACCGCTGCAGCATTCGGGAATTCTGCATTTTCGCCAGCAGCTTCAAGCACAAACTGAGTCAATGATTCTACTTCAGTAGCTGCATCTAAAGTTGCATCTTTAATGAAGTTCAGGTCTGCATCTAACTGGTTCGCAAAGTCGCGGATTTCTTCGATGTATTCACCGATGTACGCACCGCCACATTTAATGGTTTTACGGCCGATTAAATCTTGTGACTGAACGCCATTGGTTCCTTCGTAAATCTGTGAGATACGCAGGTCACGGATACACTGTTCCATACCCCATTCACGGATATAACCATGTCCACCAAAGACCATTTGTGCATCTAGGGTTGCTTGGAATGCAGTATCCGTCAGGTAAGCTTTCGCAATTGGTGTCAACAGTGCCACACGGTCATTGGCTTTTTTTACGGCTTCAGGATCAGTCGAGAACTTAGTAATATCCAGTTGCTGACCGACATACACCGCAAATGCACGAGATGCTTCGTTGTTCGCACGAACATTCAGCAACATACGACGTACATCACCATGTACTAAAATGCTGTCTGCCGGTTTAGCTGGTGATTGAGCACCAAGGGCACTACGACCCTGTAAACGATCTGTCGCATATTGCGCAGCATTTTGATAAGCAAATTCTGAAGCACCTAGGCCCTGGATGCCCATAGACAGACGTTCGTAGTTCATCATCACGAACATGGCGGCCAGACCTTCATTTTCTTTGCCCACCAGGTAACCTTTGGCACCATCAAAGTTCATTACACATGTTGCAGAGGCCTTGATCCCCATTTTGTGTTCGATTGAACCAGGACCAACTGGATTACGTTCACCAATTGAACCATCTTCATTGACCAGGAACTTTGGTACAATGAACAGGGAAATACCGCGAGAGCCGGCAGGCGCATCAGGTGTTTTTGCCAGCACCAGGTGAATAATGTTTTCAGCAAGATCGTGGTCACCACCCGTGATAAAGATTTTGGTACCGGTAATGCTATACGTGCCATCTTCATTACGTTCAGCTTTGGTTTTGATAATACCCAGATCAGTACCGGCATGTGGCTCAGTTAAGCACATGGTGCCTGACCATTCACCAGAATAGATTTTAGGAAGATAGGTTTCTTTT
Source organism: Acinetobacter sp. YH12137 (assembly GCF_013418535.1). NCBI lineage: Bacteria > Pseudomonadati > Pseudomonadota > Gammaproteobacteria > Moraxellales > Moraxellaceae > Acinetobacter > Acinetobacter sp. YH12137. Next base: position 139,972 of record NZ_VPBW01000004.1, read on the forward strand.
TGCTCTTGAGATGCATAGCTGTTTAAAGCCATACCTGCACCCACAGAAAGAAGCGGGTAGAGCATGAAAGATGGGTTGGTTGCAAACAGCATTTCATCAGAAAGTACGGTAAGCATTTTCGGCATTTCCTGGCCGCCCCATTCTGCATCGGCACCCAGACCGATCCAGCCACCTTCAGCATATTGTTTGAATGCTTCTTTAAAGCCAGCAGGTGTGGTGACATTGCCATTTTCATATTTTGCGCCTTCTTCATCACCGGTACGGTTCAGAGGAAGCATGACGTTTTGCGCAAACTTCGCCATTTCTTCAAGAATGGCTTCTGCTGTGGCAGTATCCAAGTGGGCAAGATTTTCATTCGCCTGCCAGAACTGTTCTGCATTGAAAACATCATTCAGGATGAATTTCATGTCAGCAAGTGGCGCGTTATAAATTGGCATAGTATGTCACCTGTTTTATTGTTTAATTGGATTGTTTTGGCTCAGTCTAAAGCATTAAAAATCTGAATGTTAGACGACTAAAGGTTAATTCTGTAACTCTTTATAAAGAAAAAGGACTGCCTGAAGATGGCCGTCCTTTTTCTTATTATGCATTTAAAACTGCATCAGCTTAGAATGCGAAATGTTCAGCATCTAAAGACATAAGCGGTTCTACACCAGTTGCAATCACGTCAACGTGTGAACGAACACGTGGCAGGATTTTCTTGAAGTAGAAGCGTGCAGTCGTCAATTTAGCATTGTAGAAGTCTGCATCAGTGGTACCTGCAGCAAGAGTCTCTTGAGCAACCAGTGCCATACGAGCCCACAGGTAAGCCAGTGTTACATAACCAGAGAAGTACAGGTAATCTACTGCAGCTGCACCCACTTCTTCAGGGTTTTGCATCGCACGCATACCAATCTGCATGGTCAGGTCACCCCATTCTTTGTTCAATGCCGCAAGCGGTTCAACAAATTCTTTCATTGCAGAATTGTCTTTGTTCGCTTCCGCAAATTTGTGGATGATCTTAGTGAAGTCTTTCAACATCGCACCTTGAGTACCCAGTACTTTACGGCCTAACAGATCCAGTGCTTGAATCTCAGTCGTACCTTCGTACAGGCAGGCAATACGTGTATCACGTACGATTTGTTCCATGCCATGCTCAGAGATAAAGCCGTGACCACCGAAGACTTGAACACCATGTTTCGCAGCTTCTGAACCAGTTTCAGTCAGGAATGCTTTTGCGATTGGAGTTAATAGCGACAGGATATTGTCAGCGAACTTGCGCTCTTCTTCAGAAGTACCTTGTTCAACCACATCAGCATATTGAGCCAACAGGTAAACCAGTGCACGACCACCTTCAGCAAATGCTTTTTGAGTTAAAAGCATGTTACGTACAGCTGGATGAACAATAATTGGATCAGCTTCTTTTTCAGGTGCTTTAGGACCCGAAAGAGAACGCATTGCCAGACGGTCTTTAGCATAAGTTAAAGCGCCTTGGAACGCCGCTTCAGATGCAGACAGACCTTGTACAGCAGTACCGATACGTGCAGTGTTCATGAAGGTGAACATGCAGTTCAGACCACGGTTTTCAGGACCGATCAGGAAGCCTTTGGCGTTATCGAAGTTGATGACACAAGTTGCGTTACCATGGATCCCCATTTTGTGTTCGATTGAACCACAACGTACGCCGTTACGCTCACCGATTGAACCGTCAGCATTCAGGTTGAATTTTGGTACGATGAACAGAGAAATACCTTTAGTACCTTTAGGCGCGCCAGGCAGACGAGCAAGTACGATATGAATAATGTTCTCTGCCATGTCGTGTTCACCAGCAGAGATAAAGATTTTCTCGCCAGAGATTGCATAGCTACCATCAGCTTGTGGTTCAGCTTTAGTGCGGATGATGCCGAGGTCAGAACCTGCATGAGATTCAGTTAGACACATGGTACCTGTCCATTCACCTGAAACCAGTTTAGGCAGGTAAGCGTCTTTTTGTTCTTGAGAACCGTGGTGTTCTAAAGTACGAACTGCACCATGAGACAGACCAGGGTACATACCCCATGCCCAGTTCGCAGTACCCACCATTTCAGAAAGAGTGATACCTAAAGAATTTGGTAAGCCTTGACCGCCGTATTGCTCTTCAGCAGAAAGAGAAGGGAAGCCTAGCTCGATGTATTTTTGGTAAGCTTCTTTAAAGCCAGTCGGTGTCGTTACAACGCCGTCATTCCAGGTACAACCTTCACGGTCGCCGACCTGATTTAGAGGAGATAATTCATTTTCACAGAAGTCAGCTGCAGCTTCTAGGTACTGATCAACCAACTCACGGCTTACGTTTTCTTGAAACGCAGGAAGTTTTGCGTAATGTTCTTCAGCATTTAATAATTCGTGTAGAACGAATTGCATGTCACGTAAGGGCGCTTTGTATTGTGGCATATCGGTTTCCTCAATACTGGTTTAGACCAGCGTTATCATCCTAAATTAATTGAAACGTGCCTTCAGTGACACGTATTGCTATGAATCTAATCGTGCAACATCTTGCCCGGCCATACAAGCTTTCAGGCGGCCTTCTTGGTGACTATAAAGTCAAAGATTAATCTGCACAGAACAGTAAACATGTTGACTGCAAAGACTTTTGTAGAAATTAGCAGAACATGAATGGTCAAAAGAGGACTGAGGAGTCAGCTATAAAAAAAAGGCACCCGAAGGTGCCTGAATTTGAAGGAATAAGAAACGTAGAAGAAGATTAAGATGCAGCTTTAGTCATCTTAATGGGTGCATTCGGCTGGAAGTGCACGATACATTGACCATCAATAGTTTGAGTACCCGCTTTCACTTGAACGGCCTTGCCGTGGGTTTGACCTTTACAAGCGTTGGCAAACGCAGTTTGTAGAGCCTGACGTTCTGATAAACGCTGATCATACTGTTTAACCATTTCTGCACGTTGACTATCCGTTAATGCTTCTCCACGGTTCATACCACCTCGGAATTCACCACGCATTGGACGATGTTCACCGCGCATACTACGGAATTCACCACGTTGACCTGTGATGCCTTTATGGTCAGGTTTGAAAGAAATCTTGCATTGCCCATCAATGGTTTTATCACCCGCCTTGATTTGGACTGCACTACCTACAGCTTTACCGTCACAGGCCTGTTGAATCTGTTTATGCAATTGCATGCGTTCTGCACGAGCGGCTTTGAATTGTTCGCGTTGCTCTGGAGTGAGACGATGCTGTTTTTGACCTTCATGATGTTTCATCATACGAGAATGATCTTTCTGCTCATTCACGTTGCTCGTAGATTGACAGGCGGTCAATGCACCCATCGATAAAACACTGGCACTGATTAAGGTGATTTTTGTCATTGCTTTCATGTTTTTACCCCATTCAAGAGCTGATTCTTTTTGATGAGTAAAGATTAAATAATAAAGATGAAGAAACAATGGAGAGTTTTTTAAGTCTGTGTTCGCTACAATAATGAATATAGAGAAGAAAAACTGAGATTTTTACTTTGAAGATTCGCCGTATTCCGATTGCATTACGTCTGTTTTTGACTGTTTTATTGACTACTCTGGTAATTACCACGGTGAGTCTGGGCGTATTGCATCTGAATATGCAGCGCAACTTTACCCGCTATGTTGCAGATGTAGAAATGCAGAAGCTGGATCATGTGATCGAGAATCTGGCTGATGTCTATACGGTATATGAAGACTGGGGTAACGCTATTCAGGCGCAGATTCTGCAAATTGAAGGTGAAGCTGCACCGGATGATTATGACCGTTTATCGCGCTGGTGGTTGCGCCGTCAGTATGATATTGCCTTACAGCAGCGTTACTTTCAGGAGCAAACTTTAGCCACTGTAGCGCCTTCAAGTATGGTTGAACCAAATCTGACACCGCGTTCAGTGAATGAAGAAGAATTGCGTATTCTGGCATCTAACCTGCCTTCACAATTCCAGCCCTTTGAAGGTTTAAGATTTCCACTTAGTTCCAATCAGAACCTGTTTAGAACCGACCGTAAAGACAATAATGGCGGTCAACAGCCAGTTCAGCAGCCTACCGGCAAGAAGCAGTTTATTCAGATGCCAGACCGTCTGGGTCTAAGTTCACGCTTATCACTCTATGATGCCAAACGTCGTTTTGTAGTAGGTGAAGCATCTGATGAGCAGATTTCCTATCGTCCGATTATGGTCGAAAACCAGGTGGTCGGTTATCTCGGTTTGAAACCGGTTTTAGACCAAGATGATGCTTTAAGTATTAATTTCTTTAGTAATCAGAAACGTTACCTATTTTTAGTTTATGGTTTAAGTATTCTAGCCAGTCTGATTGCTGCATTATTACTGGCAACTTATTTTAAAAAACCGATTCAGCGTTTGTTGAACGGAACACGTGAATTGACTCGCGGTAATTATCAACATCAAGTGAAAGTGAAACGTAATGATGAGCTGGGTGATCTGTCTAATGAGCTGAATCAATTGGCAGTGATTCTGGATCAGCATGAAACTTCACGCCGTCAGTGGGTAGCAGATACTTCACATGAGCTGAAAACTCCGCTGGCAGTCTTGCAGGCACAGATTGAAGCGATGCAGGATGGAATCCGTAAACCGACACCAGAGCATTTTGCGTCGATGTTGGCACAGGTAACCAGCCTGAAAAAACTGACTCAGGACTTGGCAGCTCTAGCGCAGGCTGATGCCCAGCAATTACAGTTTTACTATGCAACTGTAAATCCATGGGATGTGGTGCAGCAGGAATTAATGAACTTCCAGCCTAAATTTGAACAGGCTGATCTGAAAGTGACTATTGAAGGTGACGGTGCTGAAGTCGAGCTGGATCTGGACCGTTTCAAGCAGATTGTAGCTAACCTGCTTAGCAACAGTATCCGTTATACAGAAGCCGGTGGTCAGGTACATATCCATACCGAACAGAATGAGAAAGAATGGACTTTATATGTCGATGACAGTCCATTCGGTTTGACTGATGAGCAGCTGGCCCGCATTGGTGAGCGTTTCTATCGTGTTGATGATTCGCGTACCCGTGCCACCGGTGGGACAGGCTTGGGTCTGGCCTTATCTTGTAAAATTACTCAGGCTATGGGTGGTAGCTTAAGCTTTGCACATTCACCATTAGGTGGTTTACGATGCAAACTGAGCTTTCCTAAACAAATGAAACCATAAAGGAAAATATATTCATGAAACATATTATGCTGGTTGAAGACGAAGTCGAACTTGCCCTGTTGGTGCGAGATTATCTAGAGGCTGCTGGTTTTGAAGTCAGCGTGTTTCATGATGGGCAAGAAGCATATAACAGTTTTACCCAGCGTAAACCGAGCCTGATGATCCTGGACTTGATGGTGCCGCGTATGGATGGTCTGACCATTTGCCGTAAAGTACGTGAGCAATCAGACTTGCCGATCATTATGGTGACTGCGCGTACTGAAGAAATTGACCGTGTACTTGGCCTGAATATGGGCGCGGATGACTATATCTGTAAACCATTTAGTCCAAAAGAACTGGTTGCCCGTGTACAAGCCGTATTACGCCGTTTAGACCGTAAAGCTGAGCCGGAAAGCAATGATTTATTCCGTATGGATAAATCACAACAGCGTATCTGGTATCAGCAAAAAGCCTTGAACCTGACCCCGACTGAATTCCGTTTGCTGGAGCTGTTCCTAGAGCATGTCGGCCAGGTGTATTCACGAGCACAATTACTAGATCATATCAATCCAGACAGTTTTGATGTGGCAGACCGTGTGATTGATAGTCATATCAAAAATTTGCGCCGTAAAATTTCAGATGCTGCGGAAACCGGAAACCGTCATGAGTGGATTCAGGCCGTTTATGGGGTAGGTTACCGTTTTGAATATCCTGAAGACTGATATTCGAATTCGTTAAAGAAAAGCGGATAGACTTCTTGGTTTGTTCGCTTTTTTATTTCTGAAAATGATCAATATAAGAGAGCCAAAATAATGAAAATCATCATTCGGGATGAACGGCTAGAAGATATTCTAGCCATTGCTAAATTGACCCGAGCGGCTTTTCAAAATACTGACCATTCAAGTCATACTGAACAATTTATTGTCAATGCTTTGCGCACGCATGGGCAGTTAACGATTTCTCTAGTTGCGATTGAAAATAATCAGCTGGTTGGCCATGTGGCTATTTCACCTGTCACTATCTCTTCAGGTGAAACTGGCTGGTACGGTCTTGGCCCAATTTCGGTATTACCTGCAAAACAAGGACAGGGAATCGGCACTTTACTTATACGGGTAGCTTTAGATCGCCTGCAACAGTTGGGGGCTCAAGGATGTGTAGTGCTCGGTGATCCTCAATATTATGGTCGTTTCGGGTTTAAGGCTTTTCCAGAACTTTACCTCAAGGATGTTCCATCAGAATATTTTCAAGTCATTGCATTTAATGGATCTATTCCACAGGGAGAAGCGGTTTACCATGAGGCGTTTAATGCGACACAATAATTCATCAAAAAAGAGCTATTTCTATTGAAAAGTTATGGAGTTTTGAAATGTAAAATAGCTTTTAACTAGTATCTATTATGAAATCAATTATTTATATTTCTTTTTATCTGAGTAGATACAAAAAATAAAAGTTTAATAATTAATAACTTAAATTTATGTATTGGTTGATTAGTTGGAGACCCGCTACAATTCGGTTTTTTATTCATCATGAGAGCGTGTCTTGGAGAGTGAAACACCGCAACTACAGCGCCGTTTAAAGAACCGTCATATCCAGCTGATTGCTATGGGCGGGGCCATTGGAACCGGATTATTCTTGGGGTCCGCACAGATTATTCAGTCCGCAGGACCTTCCATTATTCTGGGCTATTTGATTGGTGGTTTGATTGCATTCCTGATTATGCGCCAGTTAGGTGAGATGATTGTGCATGAGCCTGTGACTGGTTCATTCAGTTATTTTGCATTTAAATACTGGGGTAAATTTCCAGGCTTTTTAACCGGCTGGAATTACTGGATTTTATATATTCTGGTCGCAATGACAGAGCTGACCGCCATTGGCAAATATATCAATTACTGGTGGCCACATATTCCAGCCTGGGTATCTGTACTCATTTTCTTTTTGGCGGTAACCCTTGCCAACCTAGCCAATGTCAAAATTTATGGTGAGTCTGAGTTCTGGCTATCGATGATTAAAGTCTTTGCCATCATTGCAATGATTATCTTTGGCATATATTTGCTCCTCACTGCTGATGCAACCTCAACTGCTTCGATCAGCAATTTATGGATTCATGGTGGATTTTTTCCGAATGGCTTTGATGGGCTGTTTTATATGCTCGCCTTTATGATGTTTGCCTTTGGCGGCATTGAGCTGATTAGTATGGCAGCGGCAGAAACCGAAAATCCTGATAAGAACATTCCACGTGCTGTAAATCAAACTGTGATTCGGGTATTTTTATTTTATATCTGCTCGCTTGCCGTATTACTTTCACTCGTACCATGGAATCAGCTGAATTTAGGCGATTTAGATCATAGTCCATTTGTAATGATTTTCAGCCAGATGGGGATTGAATGGGCTGCACATTTACTGAATTTCATTATTTTAACTGCTTCACTTTCAGTCTGTAATAGTGGCATGTATGCCAATAGCCGTATGTTGATGGGGCTGGCTCAACAAGGAAATGCACCGCAATTATTTAAGAGCGTGAATAAATGTGGTGTGCCTGTGGCTGCGGTATTGTTCTCAGCATTTCTGATCTTTGGCTGTGTGATCCTGAATTACTTTATGCCTGAAAAAGCATTGAGTTACCTGATTTATATTGTGGTAGCAGCTGCGGTATTGAACTGGATGATGATCAGTTTGATTCATTTGAAATTTAGACAAGCCATCAAACGAAAGGGGATTCAAACCAGATTCCCAGCGATCGTTGCGCCGTTTAGTAACTATTTTGTTTTAGCTTTTATGCTGATGATTTTATACATCATGTGGACGCAAGGCTTTATGTTGTCAGTGTTGATGTTGCCGGTGTGGATTGCGGTGTTGTTTGGCGTGTTTAAGTTGGTGAAGAAAGAGGCTTAAACTAGCAAATGGACTCGGATGAGTCCATTTTCATATGTATACATCTAAGCATTACTTTAATTTATGGTGAATGACTTCTTTAAACTCAGCCATAGTTTCACATTGATCAAAAATTTTAAAATATTCTAAAGCAACATTTCTAGCTTGATTAGAAATACGACTAAAATGTGCTGGGTGAGGGACTCTTAGAATTAAAATCTCGTCGTTCCAAATTTTCATGCTGAATTTATCAATAGGTTCTTTTAATAACAATCGATCATTTGAAGTAAGGTGTAATTTTTCCTCTAATTTAGGGAAATTATTGTGGTACTGCCCAACAAAAAAAATAACACGTGGTTGAGTATCTTTGATTTGCTGGGATAAATTTAGAATAGACAATTCTTGAAGATACAAGAAAATATCCTTATATGTTTTATTTTTACTTAAAGTATTGAATGAGGCTTTTTTATAGTCAAATAAATAAAAATTTAGCCATTGAATAGGTTCTTGATGATTTTGAATTTTAATTTTTTTTAGAAATTGTAAAAAACTACTATGCTTAGGTGATTGAGAGTAAAGCTCTTGATGACGACGAACACTATTTTGAATCACAGTGTCGAAATTAATATCTTCATTTAAAAAGTTACTTAATCGACTTTGCCAACCTTTTGTTTCTTGACCAACCAGCAACACCTTATTCTTTGATGAATAAAAATTTTCATCCAAGAATGGAATAAATGGATAACTTAAATGATGTAAACATTCTTTTTGTTCTGTCGGGATTTCAATTAATTTTGATCTTAAATCAATTAATGTGCTGTGTTGGTTAATCATAGTTTGAGTGATTTTTAACATCTTAATATTATTTGATTTAATCACGTTATCTTATGATTGAACAAGATAATTGTAATGGATGAGAGGCCATTTTATAAGGTTGAAGTTCCAGACTTATTTTTCTAATGTTCGTAATAAGTCAATTCGTACTTTTTCTGCTTTCTTTAATTTCAATATTACTAATTCATAAGAATTCTGTACTAGATCCTCAACCAGAGATTCATCCAGTTCATTATCTTCATACACTGAAATCCAGTGTTGTTTATTCATATGCCAGCCAGCATGGATATAAGAATAAATATCTCGCAGCATAGCAGCATGATCAGGCGCTACTTTTAAATTAATGACAGCTTTGCCTTGAAGATAAAACTGAAGCATAAAGACTTTATCTAGCACTTTGAATACATCACAACCTTCACCGAAAGGCTGAGTCACAGTGACTTCAGGTAAACTTATCGCTATCTGTGTTGAGATTTGATGTAGGGTCATAAGTTGTGAATAAACTGAAATAAAACTGTGGATAATGCTTAAATTATCCACAGTTTTTGGTCGTCTTATGAATAAATTAAGATGAACAACTCACCATGACTTCAGGCACATCACTCGGCAATGGTCCTAGATCTTCAGGGTGTTCCAGATCTGGCTGTTTTAAATAAGGCTGACTTAATAATTTAAACAGGCGATCGACTTCGGAAAAGTCATCCCGCTCAGCTAGTTCAATGGCTTTCTGTGCCATATGATTGCGCAGGATATAGTGTGAATTGACGAGTTGCATGGCGGCATCTAATTCTCCAGTATCCTGATGTTCGCGGATCGCTTCATATTGAGTCAGGAATGCTTCAAACTGACGGCGATCCAAACAATCATCCTTGATTGCTTCATATTCATGATTCTGCAGGCGAATAAAGCTTTGCGTATAGTCGAGTTGCTCGCTTTGCAAGATTCTGAGAAAAGCCATGGCGCAGTCAAAGCTGTCTTTGTGAAAACTCGGTAAGCCCATTTTCTGGTTTAGGCCATGCTTATAATGTTCCAGGAAGGTCGGTTCATAATGTTCCAGACATTGGGCCAGATCCTGTTTCCATTGTTCTTCATCATAGTTTTCAGGACATAATGGAATCAGGTTATTCAGCCACATCCACAAGTTCCAGTGGCCGATGCTTGGTTGCTGCTGATAAGTATAGCGACCCTGATAATCCGAGTGGTTATTAATCCAGTTGGGACGGAAACGCTCCATAAACCCATACGGGCCAAAGTCTAGCGTTGAACCGGTAATATTCAGGTTGTCGGTGTTCATGACACCATGTGCAAATCCAACCAGTTGCCATTTGGCAATCATCACTGCTGTGCGCTGAATGACTTGAGTGGCAAATGCCAGAATAGGCTGTTCTGCTTGCAGACATTGCGGATAATGCCATTCCATACATTTTTGTGTGAATACAGGCAATAGGTCTGGCTGATACTGATTGATCCATTCAAAATGTCCAAACCGGATATGACAGTCAGACGTCCGTAATAGCATTGCACCCGGTTCCAGTTTTTCACGCTGTACACCTTGAGCGGAAGAGGTAAAACCAACCGCATTACTGGACTCTACACCTAGTGCATTTAAGGCGTGTCCGGCTAGGTATTCCCGAATCACCGAGCGTAACACTGCACGACCATCTCCCATACGTGAATAAGGCGTTGCACCAGCACCTTTTAAATGCAGATCAATGGTCTGATGATCTTTATCCAGAATCTGAGCGATCAATAAACCACGTCCATCACCCAGTTGTCCTGCCCATTGTCCAAACTGATGGCCAGCATACACCATGGCCAAAGGTTCAAACTCGGCAAAGGTTTTTTGACCACTACAGATTTCGACCCATTGTGCTTTATCTTCCTCAGACCATTGCAGATGCTCAGCAAGCGCAGCATTAAAATGTCCCACTTTAGCACCTTTTAAAGGCAGTGGGGGCTGATGATGGTAAAGGCGAGGAGGGAGAGTTTGATATCGAGAATTAAAATACATAGCAGTCAAAATATTTAGGCAATAAAAGCAATATAACAAAGATCTCTGTTTAAAACTGTTGTAAAAGGAAAGTATAAGTAAGACAGACAAAAATAAAAAAAGCCCCTGATTTCAGGAGCTTTTTTGAGAATTCAAATCTTATTGAGAGACAGGCGCTTTTTTCAAATTACGTACTAACAGATTCAGTGTTTCACGATGATGAGAAAGACGCTGTTCAACCAGCTGGAATTCAACTTTAAGCTTGTCATCCATCTGGTGAATCTTTTCTGCCACAGCAGCCTTTTTCACCTGAATTTCCTGTTCTTTCAGTTTGGCCCAGTCATTCAATGTTTGAGTAAAGGCTTCATATTCCTGAGCGATTTTACTTTTCACATTGATAATGTCTTCATTGACATTATGGCCGTATACCGCCAGATCCTGCTCGGCATATTTAAACTTCATTGCCAGTTCAGCTTTTTTGATATTAAAGCTTGGAATACGGCGCAGATTTTTAGCCAGACCCAGTTTAGAGCAAGTCCAGATTAACCATTTAGTTGGGTCATATTGCCACCATTTTACGCCATTACGGTAATCGTACTGGAAGATGTGATGGTAGTTATGATAACCCTCACCCCAAGTTGCAATTGCTAACCAGAAGTTGTCACGTGCAGTGTTTTCATCCGTATAAGGACGTGAACCCCACATATGGCACAGTGAGTTAATGAAGAAGGTCACGTGATGGCTCAGGATTAAACGAACCAGACCACCCAATAATAATACACCCCAGACATCGCCTACAGCCCAGCCGATTGGCAAGAGAATCGCAGCGTGTACTGCAATTACTAAAGGCACATAGTATTTGTGCTGGAACATAACGACTTTGTCGTTTTGCAGGTCTGGTGCATTCTTGTAGTTTGGTTCTGCAGCAGGATAGTCACGCAGCATCCAGCCCAGGTGTGCATACCAGAAGCCGTTATTAATTGAATATGGGTCTTTTTCCACGTCATCGACATGACGGTGATGGGTACGGTGACCTGAACCCCAGTACAGAATACTGTTCTGCACGGCAAAGGTACCCATGATCATTAAAATGATTTTTAAAGGTAAAGTCGCTTCATAAGCACGATGTGCCCAAAGACGATGATAGCCCGCTGTAATCCCCAGGCTGCTAACGCCGAGCAAAACAAACATACTGATCCAAGCGGCAAGGCTAAAATCATGGTGATACGCATATAACGGAATCGCGATAACAGCTACAATGGGTAAAACTACCAGAGCAAACACAGCGACCCAGTTAATTGGGGCTTGAGGTAGGGGAGCATTCATCTCCAACAGCACTCCTGGAACCTGGGAAGGTATAACAAAAAGCAGAGGCCGCTATTGTTTATTTTAACAGCGGTTAAGTCATTCATATTAGCACGCCCCCTAGGGCATCACTAGCATTATTGTACGGTTGTATTGTACTTATCGGTAACAGAATAAGTAGGATGAAAACTACCATTCTCGCAGGCTAGATAGGCCCTGATTTCCGAGTAAATCACTGAGATTTTTGAAGCTTTTAATCAAATTTATTTTCTTAAAATGAGTTAAGTGAATGTTCATTTTTTCTACTAGATTGCAGAGAAATAAATTTGTAAGCAAACCCGTAACCCAAAGTTAAACAAGATTACAGACAGGCATTCTTCTTTAAATTATTTTTCAAGGCTTAAAGAAAAATAATCTATATAAAGAATCTTGCATTTTGGGTCATTTAAAGATGTTGCATCATTAACTTCGGATAATCGGTAATGAGACCCTGAATACCCCAGTCGCGTAATTCTTTGGCACGATTAACATCATTTACGGTCCAGACGCTGATGGTGAGTTCGGCAGCTTGTGTGGCCTGAATAATATCTTTGCTGGCCAGTTCATTCATCCAGCCAATCTGACAACAGCCAAGTTCTAAAGCTTGATCAATCGCCTGATATTTCACATCTGTTTCAATCAGAAGGCCGCGTTTTAAACTGGAATTTTGCTGTTGCAAAGCCTGATGGATTTTAGGATCAAAACTGGTAATCACGACTGACTGCTCATAACCCTGTAACTGCTGTTCAAGCTCAAGCGTGATTTTTTCAGCATCGGCCTGGCTCGCTACACTTTTGACTTCAACTTCAATATGGTCAAAGTTATGAATCACGGTTAAGGTCTGATCCAGCATAGGAGTGGCTTCGACCTTGTTCCATTCTGACCATTTTACTGCGTGATTATATTGACTGAGATCCTGACGGCTACATTCGTAGAGGGGCTTTTGCAAACCGGTAGTGCGTACAAAATTATCATCATGCATGATGATCAGGGCATTGTCTTTAAGCTGGCGTACGTCAAATTCGACTGCGCGAATCCCGATATCCTGAATATATTGAAAACCGCCTAGTGTATTTTCAGGTGCTTCCCCACGCGCACCGCGATGTCCAATTATGCGCATGCTGCGATAACCTGAAGAAGTGAAGATGAAAACATAATGATGAAGAGTTGTGACAGGAGTATTGCAATATTCTGCGCCTGAAACACTTTGTTGCAAATACTGTTGGCGCAGAATTTTCCGTGCAATTTAATACATTTTAGCGGATTTATTGATCAATGGTTTCGTTGATATTTTTTTGCCATAACACCTCAGAACCACCTTCAACACGTTGCAAGGTGCGTGAAGCCACAAACAGCCAGTCAGATAGGCGATTTAATAGCTGCAGGGAAGTCGCCTGAATATTCTGGTCGCGTGAGTGAACTGACATCACGCTGCGCTCTGCACGACGGCACACGGCACGGGCTTGATGAGCAAAACTGCAAACTAAAGTACCCGCAGGCAAAATAAAATCTTTCAGCATCGGCAAAGCTTCATTCATACGATCGATGTCATTTTCCAGAAAATCAATCGAGACTGGTTGAACCAGGTTAAAGCCAGGGATACACACTTCACCACCCAGATCAAACAACCAGTGCTGGATCAGGCTTAAAGATTTATCCCAAGTCGCTTTATCCTGAATGCTGCTTGCCGCGATTTGTGCGCGTAAAACCCCAATGATGGCATTTAGCTCGTCCACATCACCGAGCGCGGCAATACGCAAGTCATCTTTGGCTACACGTGAACCATCACCCAGACCTGTGGTGCCTGAATCGCCTGTGCGGGTGTAAATTTTACTTAAACGGTGGCCCATTTGAATTCCTTAATTTTTTAAATGCTGAATATAAAAAGAATCATGCCATAGGCATGACATGATTCTCAAAAGTATTTCTAAAAAGGTTGAACTTAGTATTTAAAGGTCACACCGGCAGAAGCAAGACGACCACCATTTAAGTAGTAGTTTCCATAATCTTGATATGAAGTTTTGAATTTAGTGTCGCCCATATTCTGAATATTTGTGAAAAGCTTAACAGATGGATTTAGATTCCAATGAGCATTGAAATCTGCTGTCATATAACCTGGATTATCATGTTTGTAGTCCCAATCTTTGGAACTAGATTTTGCATTTAAAGACAAGCCCAAGCCATAGTTTTCATTCGTCATACCTACAGTTGCAGTAGCATGGTGACGTGGGCGACGAACGAGATCACGATTATCTGAGTCATCTTTAGGTTGAACATAGCTATATGATAGACGTGTATAGAATTGATCAGCTTGCCATTTCAATGCTGATTCAAATCCTGTCAGAATCGCTTTTTTAATGTTTTGATTTTCGCCTGCTTTATAGGTGATCAAGTTTTCAATTTCATTACGATATAAGCTAAATTCAGAGCTAAAACCATGTGAATAATTTTGATTTAAACCAATTTCATATGAAATGCTTTCCTCTGGTTCTAAATTTGGATTACCTGATGAGCTGTATAAATCATTTGCACTTGGTGCTCTAAAAGCAGTACCGATATTGGTATATACACTTGTATCTGATGTAAGTTTATAACGAAGTGCAGCTTGACCTACAGTATGTTCGCCAAACTGCTTATTATCTTCTAAGCGAATACCCAATTGAGTATTCAATTTATCATTATTAAATTGATGTTGAACATAATATCCATTTGAATCTAATGACGTATTATATTCAGTTCCATAACTTAGACTATTAACATCTGATTTGTTAATCGTTCCACCAATTAATATATTTTGATGCGGTGTTAGCTTCCATCGAGCATTCAGGTCATATTCTTGACGTTCATTTAAAGTGTAGTCAATTTCTGAGCCAACATAGGTAGAATTCCAATCACCTGTAATTTCATCTTGTACCCAATTATATATATCAGTTAAATCATTTTGGACAAGGTTGTCTTCAAATTTAGAGTAGCGCGCATTAAGCTCCCACTGATCATTTAATTTGAGTGCACTCTTTGCAGTGAATAATTTATTTTCAAAGTTATGAGAGCGTTGTGCACCATAATCATCGTATTGGCTTGAGCCTTGATTTTCACTGTATTCGATACTTGCGTTGTATTGGGCTTTATCAATGCCTAATTTGGTGGTAAAACCTTTTTGATCAAAACTTGCTTTGGGGGTGTTGGGAATATCTGTGACAATCGTACCATCAGTTTCAAGGCGTTGACCGCGGATTTGAGTATAGATCCCATTTTCTGCTAAATCAGCCCCAACTACAGATTTATACGTTTTATTTTCACCGATTTCGCCTGTAACAAATCCACCCGACTTTTTAGGGGCTTGGGTAATGATTTGAACAACACCGCCAATCGCATCTGAGCCATAAAGTACAGAGGCAGGACCTTTTAATACTTCAACTTGTTTAATATCAGTGGTATCAATAAAAGCCAAAGATGCTGCGTTAGATGTTGCTGTGTTAAGTCGAACACCATCACGTAATACGAGGGTATGATCTGATTCAGTACCACGTAAAAAGATCGATGATTGTTGACCAATACCTCCTGCTTGAACCATGTTGATAGATGCATCATTCTTTAATAGTTCTGGAAGTGATGTAATCGATGATTGCTCAAGAATTGCAGGTTCAATCACTGAAATTCGCGCAGGTACATTTTCAATGTTTTCTGCAGAACGAGTTGCTGTAACCACAATGGTATCTAAAGATGCTTTCGCAACTTTTTGCTCGTTAGCAAAAACAGATGAAGTGGTACCCAACGCAAGTGCGATCGCACCTACCAAGGCAGTAGGTTGAAATGGAATAGACATGAGATGTGCTCCATACATTCACTCCCCGTGAATGATTGAGTTAAAGAACACAACAAGCAGGTATCCGGACTTAAATGCAGTATTGAAACATACTTACTTATCCACCTTCCCACATATTGATGCAGTGGTGTAAATCCTGAGGATTTATAAAGACAAGCTTTTCATTTTTTACCGTTGCGGGGGCAGCGTTGGATTTGCACCAACTTCCCTAAAGCCTTAAGGCCTTGACTCGTTGCAAATTGTGGCAAGTATAAAGTCTGCTTATGACTTAAACAATCAAGATCAAGAATAATCCGTATGAACTTTACGCAAGATCGATGATTTGCATTACAATGATTCACCCCAATCTTATAGATTACTTGATATCTTGGTAAATCAGAGCCAACACTATATGCGAACCCGTGCCAAAATCTGTGGAATTACCCGAGTTGAAGATGTCCAAGCTGTTGCTGATGCCGGCTGTGATGCCATTGGATTCGTGTTCTATTCACCGAGCCCACGTAGCGTGACTCAGGCACAGGCTGAAGTGCTGGTCAAAGCAGTGCCAGCTTATATTCAAGTGGTGGGCTTATTTGTTAATAGTACGGCAGATGACATCCAGGATATTTTAAAAACTGTTCCGCTGGATATTCTGCAGTTTCATGGTGATGAAAGCCCTGAACAATGTCAGGTTATCGCAAAGCAGGTTGGGCGTCGCTGGTATAAAGCGATTCAGGTCAAACCTGATCTGGACGTAGTCGCTGAGATTCAACGTTATCAGACAGCAGGGGCCAGCGCAGTACTGTTAGACGCATGGCATCCTGATTTAAAAGGTGGTACCGGCCACAGCTTTGACTGGAGCACCTTTCCTCAATTAGATATTCCCTTGATCCTGGCTGGGGGCTTAAACCCGGACAATATCGAGCAAGCAATTCACACCACACAGGCTTATGCTGTTGATGTTAGTGGTGGTGTCGAATCCGCAAAAGGTATAAAAGACCAACAACTCATAGAACGCTTTATGCAAGGAGTCCATCGTGGATCAGCAAAGTACTAATCACAACAAGCCCGTGATTGACTATACCCAATTCCCGGATGAGCGTGGACATTTCGGTATCCATGGCGGGCGTTTTGTGTCAGAAACTCTGATGGCGGCTTTACAAGATCTGGAAAAGCTTTATTTCCGCATGAAAGATGATGAACAGTTTCTGGCAGAATTCGACCGTGATCTAGCCTACTACGTAGGTCGTCCTAGTCCTTTATATCATGCTGAACGATGGTCAAAAGAGTTGGGTGGTGCGCAAATTTACTTGAAACGTGAAGATCTGAACCATACTGGCTCACATAAAGTAAATAACACAATTGGTCAGGCTTTACTGGCTAAACTTTCAGGCAAAAAACGCATTATTGCAGAAACTGGTGCCGGTCAGCATGGTGTAGCAACGGCAACCATCGCAGCACGTTTAGGTCTTGAATGTGTGGTGTTCATGGGTGCTGAAGACGTGAAACGTCAGGCGATGAACGTTTACCGTATGCGTCTGCTGGGTGCAACAGTTGTCCCTGTAGAAAGTGGCTCTAAAACATTAAAAGATGCCATGAACGAGGCAATGCGTGACTGGGTCACCAATGTTGACTCAACTTATTATGTGATTGGTACCGTGGCAGGTCCACATCCATATCCACAATTGGTTCGTGACTTCCAGTCCATCATTGGCCGTGAAGCACGCCGTCAGATTCAGGAACAGGCAGGTCGCCTTCCAGATGCGTTAGTCGCTTGTGTCGGTGGTGGTTCAAATGCAATGGGCTTGTTCTATCCATTCCTGAACGATCAGGATGTGAAAATGTATGGTGTTGAAGCCGCAGGTTTAGGGATTGAAACTGGCAAGCACTCTGCACCACTAAATGCGGGTCACGTCGGTGTACTGCATGGTAACCGTACTTATCTGATGTCTGATAAAGAAGGCCAGATCATTGAAACGCATTCAATTTCTGCCGGTCTGGATTATCCGGGTGTAGGTCCGGAGCACAGCTTCCTGAAAGATATGGAACGCGTGAACTATGTACCGATCAATGATCAGGAAGCGTTACAAGGTTTCCGTGATCTAACCAAGATCGAAGGGATCATTCCTGCGCTTGAAAGCTCACATGCGATGGCTTATGTCACTAAACTTGCCCCAACCATGGACAAGGATCAAATCATTATTGCGACCGTTTCTGGTCGTGGTGATAAAGACTTGATGACTGTTGCCCGTATTGATGGCGTAGAAATGGTTGAGATGTAAAATTTTCTCCGATCCCTCTTTTTCAAAGAGGGGTGAAAACCCTCCTATCTAAAAGGAGAGTAAGGTGGATTAAAAAAATCGTATTGAAGCTATTCAGTACGATTTTTTTATTTTTATAGATAAGAAAATTTTTAAAGATGAAGAGGAAGGATCAATCTGGCTGGAAGTGGTATAAAAATTATACAAGTTCTGGATAAAACAGCAAAAAATCAGTTTCTCATTCAGAAAATTAAAATGGTTATTTTAAGCAGAATTGGCCGGAAGAGCTGACGAACGGTTTTAAAAAATTCTTTATCAAATCTCAATAATCGGCATAATAGCTTCAAGCAAAAATAGTTTTTGATTGAGATGGAATGTCTTAATGGATTTAATTCAGGAAAATGGACAACCACGTTACGGACGTTTCAAGGAAATTCCAAAAAGTATTGATTACAATGCGTACCAGTACAAAAATCCCTATGGTGATGTACTCAAGGGATGGCGTAAACAACTAAAATATAAAAAATTTAAATTCTGTAGTATTCAACACGAACATTATACAATTGGCCTTGCGATTGCGGATATCGCTTGGGCTGGGCACAGTTTTTTCTACATCTATAACCATAGTACCAACGAAGTGCAGGAATGGAATGCGATCAATTTCTTCTCGCGCAATACGGTGCTAGACGAACAGCCATTATTTAATCATAGTTATTTTCACAAATCTCCCTTTCAGATTGATATCCAGCATGCCAATGGGGTGCGTTATATCCATGTGACCAAATATGGTGAAATCAAGCTTAGTGCCCGAATTTTCTGTGCAGGTACAGATCCGCTGAGTATGTGCAGTCCGACCGGAATTAATGGCTGGACCTATACCCAGAAATTGACCACTTTGGGTTGTGAAGGTTATTTCGTAAATAAGCAAGGTGAAACCATCCAGTTTAATGAGCGCACCTTCGCCTCTCTGGATGATACCTGTGGCTTTTTGCGTCCTGAAACTGCCTGGTTCTGGTTGTCCTGTAATTTCTGGGATGCCAATCGTAACCGTATCGGGATCAATCTCGCTTCCGGTGTCAATGAAAGCTTTGGTAATGAAAACTGTTTGTGGGTAAATGGCAAAATTTATCCTGTGGCGGATGTGTTATTTCAGCAGGAATCTGACGAACGCTGGAACATCCAGTCATTGGATGGCTGCTTGAACCTGAATGTACACACGGGCTGGCGCCGTTATGAAAATCTGAATCTGCGTCTGGTCGGCAGCCAGTTTAGTCAGTGGCAGGCAAAAGTATCCGGCACCATCCGGCAAGATGGTCAGGAGATTGTACTGGTCAATGAATATGGACTTTTAGAACAGCACTATGCCAAATGGTAATTCATTTTTCTAACCTCTAAATCTAAAAAAGCCTTCAATCTCGAAGGCTTTTGATTTCGAGGTTTAATCTTCTGCAGCTTGCCAGAAGGCTTCTCCTGCCTGAATAGGGTCGCCGGTTTCTGCCAGCGTTTTTACCCAAACCTCATATTGAGCAATCACTGGGTGTTGGGATGGATGGAAATCCTTTTTAAACCAGTCACGATACTGTTTACCCATACGAGTCAGAGTCCCTTTTTTGCCAAAGAACCAAGGTAAGCCCCGGATATTCATTTGCAAGCGTTGCAGCGGACTAAAGCCATCATGTTTAAGCATGACATTGGCACGGTAAATGGTAAAACCAAACATCAGCAAAGTCGTAATGAGCAAAGTATATTGACGCAGCCATTCTGGCGTTTTTGCCACATCTTTCATCACATCAAAAGCAACATCACGATGTTCCATTTCCTCAATCGCATGCCAGGCAAACATGGCGCGAACAAAAGGATGGGCATTTCTTAAAGTATCTTTTTGTCCATAAAAAGTTTCAGCCATGAGCGCGGTCAGATGTTCTGCGGCTGCAGTGACTGCAATATTGTACTCAGGTGAACGGTTCTTCAGGTCATAGTTCATCATGTAGTTCAGACGCTGAATAAACTGATCAACCGGCATGCCTTGTTCCCGCATCATGTTATTCATCTTGTCATGGGCAATGCCATGCTGGGCTTCCTGACGGATAAAATCCGCTACCCGTTTTTGTAGGTCTGGATCTTTGATCTGGTCGCGGAACAGACGCACACTCTGAATGAAATAACGTTCACCATCTGGAAAGGTCAGACTCAGTGCATCAAACATACGGGTCAGGAATGGATCGCCACCAAACCAGTAACGCGGAATTTCACTCAGCTTAAAATCAAGATTACTGCGTACCACAGGCTGTACGGAAGATTTTAAAGGTGCGTTCATCTGCTTTCATTCTTTTTCTGAAGATGCTGACAGTATGTTCAGAATTGCACAAATTGTTTTGACAGATATGGCCAATTTTTATACATTTTACGCCAGAGAAAAATAAAATATACATTCGCAGCGGAGACAGGGACGCGCTTATGCAGGACATCAAAATCTCCAATGGCTATATCCAGCTATGGGCCACCTATTTACGTAGCTTAAATATAGAACCTTTAACCGCAAAGTTTCTTGCAGATCTACGACCTCAGCTCATTGGACTGATTGATCAGCCTTTTGATGCACAAGTTCCGCTGGATTTTCTCAATAGCATCCTGTTAAGAACCCAAAAACAGCTAGCGTGTCCACAGTTAATTTTTGAAATTGTGCAGTGCATTCGGCCAGAACATTTTGGTGTGCTGGGCTATATGGTATCTAAAAGCAGCAGTATTCCTGAGATCATCGGCTATATCATGCGTTTTCAGCGACTGGTCATTGATGGGAGTGAATTTGTCCCATTGCAACTAAGACAGCATGCACAGAGTATTGAATTGTATTGGATCTATCAGGATGAGCGTTATAACCTGCTGAATGAGCTGACCATCGCAGCCATGGTGCAATTGGGACGTTTTATTTTGCAGGATCATCCTTTACTCTTGCGTCGGGTGCGTTTTGCCCATGCGCCAGAAATTGCCCGAATTCACTATCAAAAATTCTATGCTGCAGAAGTGCAGTTTTCACAGCAGGATTATGGCTTTGAACTGGATATACAGGGACTGAACCTGAAATCGGAACAGGCCGATCCAATGTTATTACAGTTATTGATTCGTCAAGCTGAAGAAGCGATTGCAGCCAAACCACCTGTAGAAAGTATTTTGACTCAGGCTCAAAAAGTGGTTGCGGAGCATCTAAGAAGCAGACAACAGGCGATTAAAATTGAACAGCTGGCCGAGCAACTGTTTGTATCGACTCGAACCTTGCAGCGTCAGCTAAATGAGCAGGGTAGTTCTTTTAAAAAACTGTTGGAACAGGAAAGGATCAGGCGTTGTGAAAGCTTATTGCATCAGCCCCTAAGCCTGACCGAAATCGCCCAACAACTGGATTATTCTGACCAGTCCGCTTTAGCCCGCGCTTATAAGGCAGCAACAGGCAGGACTTTATTGCAATATAGAAAACAATTAAAACAGGATCAGGCATAAAAAAACGGCCATCATTGGCCGCTTTATCTCATGACTTAATTTAAGCTGTTTTTAATTTAGGGTATCGGAAAGCAATCGCGATCACTGCAAAGATTGCCAGAATCCAGCAATAATACACGCCCCCGATTAGCTCGACTGGAGAAAGTTTGGCAATCGAACAGGCCAGTAATAATTGTGCGCCATAAGGGATCAGCCCCTGTACCACACAGGAGAAAATATCCATCAGGGCGGCGGCACGTTTCGGATCAACCCCATATTCTTTCGCCACTTCACGGGCCATATCACCAGCCAGAATAATCGCGACAGTGTTATTTGCTACAAACAGATTCGAAAATACGACCAAGAAACTGATCCCGATTTCACCGGCCCGCTGACGGCCCACTTTAAATAAGCGGGTCAGCGCGTAGATGCGTTCGATCAGCCAGCGTAAACCACCTTCACGTTGCATGATCGCAGACAGGCCACCCAGGAACATGGATAACAATGCCACTTCAAACATGCCGACAAAGCCATCATAAATGGAAGTGTTCAGCTTGAGGATATTGAAATCTGGCGTAGCAAATAGCCCGAATAAACCCGATAACACGACACCGATGGTTAAAACCGCCAGAACATGCAGACGGCTAAAAGCCAGTAAAAAGACCGCAATATAAGGCAGGACCAGGATCCAGTTAAAGTCCTTGTATTCCACTGGACTAGAACTACCAGTATTGAAGATATAGATCAAAATCGTGACGATAGAAGCCGGCACAGCAATCCAGACATTGACGCTGAATTTGTCACGTAACTGCACTTTCTGGCTGCTGGTTGCAGC
Source organism: Acinetobacter sp. YH12137 (assembly GCF_013418535.1). Classification (NCBI taxonomy): domain Bacteria; kingdom Pseudomonadati; phylum Pseudomonadota; class Gammaproteobacteria; order Moraxellales; family Moraxellaceae; genus Acinetobacter; species Acinetobacter sp. YH12137. The sequence goes on from NZ_VPBW01000004.1 coordinate 162,516, forward strand.
GATGGTAGTATCCGAAATCATGGACAGGTTATCACCGAACATTGCTCCACCGACCACGGCGCCAATTGCATAAACCACCGGAATCTCGGTCACTTGTGCAAAGCCAAAGGCAATGGGTGCACAGGCGGCAATGGTTCCCATAGAGGTACCCATCGCCGTCGCAATAAATGCCGAAATCACAAACAGCATCGGTAAGACAAAACTCGGAGGAATGACAGACAGGCCCATCTGTACGGTGGCATCAACACTGCCAATCGCACTGCTAACACTGGCAAAAGCACCGGCCAGCATAAATACCATGAACATCAGAATCAGGTTAGGATGGCTGGCACCTTTAAGAAATTCTTCAATACCCTGATTGAGTTTGCCACGATACACTAATGCAGCCAAGATAATCGCGGGCAGGGCAGCAACAGGCGCTTTAATCTGATAAAACGCAAATTCAGTTCCGATCAGAGAATGATAGATCCCGCTACCTAAAAAGATGGTTAAAAATACAATAAGCGGCAACAGTGCAATGGCGCGTGCCTGCACTGTACCTTCAGAGTCAGTCTGCATAGGAGATAAAAAAATAAGAGAATGGGGCTAGTATAAAACAGGTTTTGCAATTTCAGAAAACTTTAAATGAATGCGCTAACATCTGCATTTTTATTAATTTTTCCATGATAAAAATAAGTTTATCTAAATATTCAACATTTTAGGGAATGCCAAAATTAGGCATCTTTGATCATTGAGAAAAAAATCAAAATAATCGTAAATAGATCCCTTCGGGTTGTTCTGAAATCCTCGCACAGGAAATGAAATGCCAGAGGTCGATGTTGCACACTGTTCAATGTACAAAAAATAGCGTTACAATGCGATGTCTTGTATTTCTACATAGTCAATGTCTCAAGTTTGAAACACCTTAAGGAAAGCTCAGCCCTATGTCACGTTTAGCCACACGATTTGGACAACTTAAATCTCAACAGCGTAAAGCTTTAGTTTCTTATGTTATGGCTGGTGACCCGCATCCAGAGGTAACCGTACCTTTGCTGCACCAGATGGTGGACGCTGGCGTCGACGTGATTGAACTGGGTCTCCCTTTCTCAGATCCAATGGCAGATGGTCCGGTGATTGCTCTGGCCGCTGAACGCGCGCTGGCCGGTGGCACTAATACCTTGGATGCCCTGCACATGGTGAAAGAATTTCGCTTGAAAGACCGCGAAACACCAGTGGTACTCATGGGTTATCTCAATCCGGTTGAAGTCATTGGCTATGAAAAGTTTGTGGCTTATGCCTATGAATGCGGTGTCGACGGCGTGCTTCTGGTCGATCTTCCTCCTGAAGAAGCTCAAGATTTGGGGCAGGTGCTGGAAAAATATGAAATGGATCAGATTTTCCTGTTGGCTCCGACCTCAACTGATGAGCGTATTCAGCATGTAGTGAAACAGGCCAGTGGCTTTATTTACTATGTGTCGTTGAAAGGTGTGACGGGTGCTGCAACATTAGATGTATCTGAAGCAGCTGCACGTATTCAGAAAATTAAGGCAGAGACAGATGTTCCTGTAGGCGTGGGTTTTGGTATCAGTGATGCTGCATCTGCGAAAGCGATGGGTGTTGCTGCCGATGCAGTTATTGTGGGAAGTGCGTTTGTAAAACAGTTTGCAACCCTCGCGCCAGAACAAGCCGTTATTGCGACGGTGAATAAAGTCAAGGAGCTTCGAGCAGCGCTCGATGAGTTATAGTATGAGTCAACAAGTGAAATCAGGCAAAATTCTGAGCCCATCGACCCCATGGACGGAGCGTATTGTTCCGGGCATTCATGTACCTGATGAGCAAACCACCCTAAAAGCGACATTCACAGAGCCAACCATTGAGTGCCCTGAATGTCATGCTTTGGTGACACGTACTGCAATGTCATTTAATGCTTATGTTTGTCCACAATGCGATGAACATCTGAAAATGAAAGCACGTGACCGTCTGAACTGGTTCTTTGATCAGGTACAGACTGAAATGGGTCAGGAATTTACGGCCAAAGATCCACTGAAATTTGTCGACAGCAAAGCTTATCCAGACCGTATGTCGGAAGCACAAAAGAAAACAGGTGAAACTGAAGCACTGATCGTAATGCAAGGTCTGCTGAAAGGCGTGCCAATGATTGCAACCGCATTTGAGTTTGACTTCATGGGCGGCTCTATGGGCACTGTAGTGGGTGACCGCTTTGTGCAGGCAGCGGAGCGTGCGATTGAAATGCATCAACCTCTGATCTGTTTTGCAGCATCTGGTGGCGCACGTATGCAGGAAGGTATGCTGTCTTTGATGCAAATGGCACGTACTTCAGCAGCGATTCAGCGTTTGAAAGAAGCAGGTCTGCCTTATGTGGTGGTATTGACCCACCCAGTTTATGGTGGTGTAACTGCGTCTTTAGCCATGCTGGGTGATGTGCATCTGGCTGAACCGAAAGCCATGATCGGCTTTGCGGGTAAACGTGTGATCGAACAAACTGTACGTGAAAAACTGGACGAACCGTTCCAGCGTGCTGAATATTTGCTTGATCATGGTGTAATCGATCAGATTGTTCACCGTCATGCATTACGTGATACAGTTTATCGTATTATCACGAAATTGATGAACCTGCCTTGAACACAGCACCATTAGCAACTGATTCACTTGATACATGGCTCGATTATTGGAGCCATGTTCACGTTACGGGGATTGATTTAGGCCTGGAACGTGTTATTCCTGTGGCTGAAAAGCTGGGCGTGATCAATCCGGAGGCTAAAGTCCTGACGGTTGCCGGAACCAATGGTAAAGGTTCAACGACCACGACTCTGGCTGCCATTCTCAATGCTCAGGGTTTTAAGGTCGGACTGTATCAGTCTCCTCATGTATATCGTTTTAATGAACGGGTGAAATTACGTGGGGTTGAAGTCGAAGACCAGTTGCTGATTGATGCTTTTGTTGAAGTCGATCGGGCACGTCGCGAATGCGATTTAAGCCTGTCATTCTTTGAAGCAACCACACTTGCTGCATTTGTGATTTTTAAACATGAACTGTGTGATGTGTGGGTGCTGGAAGTCGGATTGGGTGGCCGTCTGGATGTCGTGAATGTGGTTAATCCGGATGTTGCAGTCATCACCAATATCGGACTGGATCATACCGACTGGCTCGGTGATACCATTGAAAAAATTGCTTTTGAAAAAGCTGGTATTATCCGTCCGAATATTCCCGTGATATTTGGTGGTCAGCAAGATATTCCGCAAGCCATTCTGGATAAAGCTGCTGAATGCAATGCGCCGTTGTATGCTATCAACCGTGATTATTTCTATGAAGCCTTTGAAGATGGCAAAACCTGGGCTTTTGCATCGTCGGGTACGACTTTAAAATTGCCAACAGGTTCACTGGCGCTGGATAATATTTCGACAGCGGTTGCAGCGATCTTGCTGAGTGGTTTGGAAGTCAACCAGACAGCGATTGCGGAAGGAATTCAGGCAGCTAAATTGCCGGGACGTTTTGAAGTCCGAGAAATTCAGAATAAGACCGTAATTTTTGATGCCGGACATAACCCGCATGGGATAGAGTTCCTGTTAAAACAATTACGCAATTATTTAAATTACAAAAAGAAATATAAAGAAGTCATTTGTGTATTTTCCATGCTGGCAGATAAAGATATAAATTCTGTCGTCAAGTTGTTGAAAGACACTGTTCATTTGTGGAAAATTGCACCATTATCTGTGCCACGTGCGGCAGAGGTCACACTTTTGACTGATGCATTGCAAGGTGAATTGATAGAACAATTTGACAATGTAAAATTAGCTTTTAAATCAGCGCTGGATGAAACAGAGAATAATCAGCTGATTTTGGTATGTGGATCATTTCATACCTTAGAAGCGGTATGGGAGTATTTGGAAGAATGTCAATGAATAACAAACAACGCTGGATGGGTGGCGTTGTTTTACTAGGTGGTGGTGTTTTATTGGCAGCATTACTCCTGAAAGGCCAAAATGAAATTCATCAGAATCGTCAGCAAAACCCGGCACTGGCTGCAGAAGTAGAATCAAAAGATACAGTCAACAATTCATTAGGTTCTTTAACAGTCGATGTGGAAACAGAAAAACGTCTGCTGGAACAGCAGCGTCGTGACCGCGAAAAAGCAGTAGCTGAACAGGAAGCTCGTGCAGCTGAATTTTTAGCCATGCAGCAGCAGGCTGAGGCAGATGCAGCACGTCGTGCGGCTGAAGAATATGCCGCTTTGAATGCCCATCGTATGGGACAGCAAAGTTCAGACAATATTCCACCTGAGCTGGCAGAAGATGAACAGACGAAGCAAAAACGTCTGGCTGAAGACAAGGCTGCTACACAAAAAAAGTTAGAACAGCAGAAACTTGAGCAGCAAAAAGCCCAAACTTCAGCTGATACTGCCAAGAAACAGGCAGAGCAGAAGGCTGCAGAAGAAAAACGTAAGCTAGAAGAGAAACGTAAAGCTGAAGAAGCGCATAAGGCAGCTGAAGCAAAACGTAAGGCCGAGGAAGAGCACAAAGCGGCTGAAAAGAAAAAAGAAGCTGAGCATAAAGCTGCTGAAGAAAAACGTAAGGCAGAAGAAAAACGTAAGGCAGAAGAAAAGCGCAAAGCTGAAGAGAAACATAAAGCAGAAGAGGCCAAGAAAAAGGCTGAAGCTGAAAAAGCCCGTAAACTTCTTGAAGGTGAAAGTGATAAACAGTGGATGGTGCAGGTGGCCCTGGCTGCCAATGAAGCCAATGCTGATGCCATTGCGGCCAAACTGCGAGCCAAAGGCTACAAGGTCACCAAGAGCCAGACATCTAAAGGTGTGCGTATCATGGTCGGTCCATCTAAAGACCGTGAAACAGCAGATGCACTGCGTAAGAAAATCGCGTCTGATGCCAGCCTGAACATGAAATCAGCCTGGGTGAATGACTGGGTGCCGCTAGATAAGCGTTAATTCTCTTACTTAACCGAAGTTTCTGTAGATGGATTCGTGAGTTGCTCGCGAATCCATCTTACATTTTCAGGGATAAATAATTTTTCAATATTGCGCCAAATGGAATGAAAGCCATAACCGCCATGCTTCATTTCCCGTACTGCGTCTTCAATGCGCCAGTTCTGGAAAATAATCCGGTACATGGCCACACTGGCACCGGTACGGTCTGAACCATGATAACAGTGTAAAAGTATTTTTTCATTATTTTGCCGTGCCTGTTGAATCAACTGCATTACGTTCAGTAAATCCTCGCGATTCATAGCCCAGGTAAGAATGGGAACATGTTTAAGCTTGAGGTCTTCATTTGACAAAATATCCGTATCTTTATCGCGTGAACGCAGGTTGATCACCACATTAATGGCATATCGTTTTAATAAGGGCGTCAGTTCATCGCTCGGCTGTTCACTCCGGTAAAGTTCATCGCTAATCTGATAAAAATTATGTTCTTCATGCAGTCCCTGTCCCCAGTGCATTGGGCGTTCCTGTTCAGGCAGCGCTGGAGTACAGCCAGATAAAACAAACGCGGAAACCAGAAGAAGTACATAATTATTTTTCATTGCGCGTTAAACCCTCTTTTTAATCATTCTCTTCAACAGCATATCGGCTTTTGCAAAAAAAAGCCTGTCCGAAGACAGGCTTGATGGGAAAAGTTCGAAAACCCGGCTCGTCGGTGGGTATCAAACTAAACATGAAAATGATGGTTGATGCATGATGATCTTCATTTTCATGGTGGAGAGTTTTTTCTAAATTTTCGGTGTCATGGTTAAAGAGCAGTAACTTTGCTTATCCGTATAACTTTAGCATAGCTGAGGTTCTTGAGCGAAAAAGTACCACCTTTTAGAGACTACGCGTTTCGCTTGTCTTACGAATAACTAAAGCAGTGCTTTCAAATTATCACTCGAAGCATAGCTTCTCGTCTTGCATTCAAGCAAAGCGGTGTTTTGGAAGCTACGCGCTGCGCTTGTCTTGTCACAAATTAAAGCAGTGCTTCAAATACTGCGCACTTCGTTTGCTTTGCGCAAAACTGAAAAGCAGTGCTTTCAGTTTTGTCACTCGAAGCATAGCTTCTCGTCTTGCGCAAGGGCAGTACAATGGAAACTGCGCGCTACGCTTGCCTTGCGCAAAATTAAAAAGGAGTCCTTTTAATTTTGCTCAGGCTGTGGCGTAAGACGTAAATAAGGAGTTACTGCCTTATAACCTTTAGGGAAGCGTTGTTTAATTTCTTCCTCATCTTTTAATGAAGGCACAATCACTACATCATCGCCATGTTGCCAGTTTGCTGGAGTTGCAACTTTATGATTGTCGGTTAATTGCAGAGAGTCGACTACACGTAATACTTCATGGAAATTACGACCTGTTGATGCAGGGTAGGTAATAATCAGACGCACTTTCTTGTTTGGATCAATGATTACCAGAGAACGTACAGTTAGGGTTTCGCTGGCATTTGGGTGAATGAAACCATACAGCTCAGACACTTTTCGGTCCTGATCAGCAATGATCGGGAAGTTAACGGTCGTACCTTGAGTTTCATTAATGTCTTTGATCCAGCCATGATGCGATTCAACATCATCAACAGAAAGCGCAATCGCTTTCACGCCACGTTTTGTAAACTCGTCTTTCAGTTTCGCGGTAAAGCCCAGTTCAGTGGTACATACAGGTGTGTAGTCTGCTGGATGTGAAAATAAAATGCCCCAACTATCGCCTAGAAAGTCATAAAAGTTAATTAAGCCTTCGCTAGATTGCTGTTCAAAATTCGGTGCGGTATCGCCTAAACGTAAACTCATTTTCTTGCCTCAATTGATCTTGTAATGTGTCGATGAGAATAAATATGAACCAATTTTTTTATGATTAAAAATAGTGTTTTTAGAATTTCTTATGAATAAACCGAATAAAGAAGTAGGCTGTCGATTCAGAATCAGACAAATCAGTCGTCTAATTAACTATATTGCATGGGTAAAATTTGCTACATTACTTTGCCTTAGGTCTCAGGGCTAGGACGAAGGATGAGTTTTTTTCATTGGTTTTCTGGCAAAACCCTTGTAGTTCAAATTTCTAGCACCATAATAACGACTAAGAACATATTTATTTGACAAGCAAGATTTAGAGAGTCTATTCATGTTGGCAAGTCTGATCGGAGGAATCTTCGGTACCAAAAATGAGCGCGAACTCAAACGCATGCGTAAAATCGTAGACAAGATTAATGCGCTCGAGCCGACGATATCAGCCCTAAGCGATGCAGACTTATCTGCAAAAACTGAAGAATTCAAACAACGATATAATAAGGGTGAAAGCCTAGATAAGTTACTTCCTGAAGCATTCGCAGTCTGTCGTGAAGCTGCAAAACGTGTTATGGGAATGCGTCACTACGACGTACAGTTGATTGGTGGTATTACCCTGCATGAAGGCAAGATTGCCGAGATGCGTACCGGTGAAGGTAAAACCCTGATGGGGACGCTGGCCTGTTATCTTAATGCATTGAGCGGGCAGGGTGTCCATGTCATCACGGTGAACGACTATCTGGCACAACGTGATGCCGAGTTAAACCGTCCATTGTTCGAATTCTTGGGTTTAAGCATTGGGATTATCTATTCCATGCAGAATCCGATAGAAAAATCTGAAGCCTATAAAGCAGATATCACTTACGGTACCAATAACGAATTCGGTTTCGATTATCTTCGTGACAACATGGTGTTCTCGTTGGCTGAGAAAAAACAGCGTGGTCTGACCTATGCCATTATCGATGAGGTCGATTCGATCCTGATCGATGAAGCGCGTACACCGCTGATTATTTCTGGTCAAAGTGAAGACTCCTCCCAGCTTTATGCAGCGATCAACAGCATTCCACCGAAGTTAAAAGCACAGAAAGAAGAAAAAGTACCGGATGGCGGTCATTTCTGGATTGATGAAAAACAGCGTTCTGTTGAAATTACTGAAACCGGTTTTGAAACCATTGAAAGTGAATTGATTGCAATGGGCTTGCTGGCTGAAGGTGAAAGCCTGTATTCAGCTTCTAATTTGAATTTGCTGCATCATGTGACTGCTGCGATTCGTGCGCACTATCTGTATCAACGTAACGTGCATTACATCATCCATGAAGGTGAAGTGATCATCGTCGATGAGAACACCGGTCGTACCATGCCAGGTCGTCGCTGGTCTGAAGGTCTGCACCAGGCAGTTGAAGCAAAAGAAGGTCTGGAAATCCAGCCGGAAAACCAGACCCTTGCAACTACTACATTCCAGAACTATTTCCGTCTGTATAAAAAATTATCCGGTATGACCGGTACTGCAGATACTGAAGCTGCGGAAATGAAAGAAATTTACGGTCTGGATGTGGTAATCATTCCAACCCACCGTCCAATGATCCGTAATGACCAGAACGATTTGATCTACCTGAATCGTGAAGGCAAATACAACGCGATTATTCAGGAAATCCAGCGTGTTCATGAAGCTGGTGTTGCGCCAATCCTAATTGGTACGGCCACTATTGAAGCGTCGGAAATTCTTTCTGACAAGCTTAAAGAAGCTGGTATTGAACATGAAGTCCTGAATGCCAAACAGCATGAGCGTGAAGCAGATATTATTGCCCAAGCGGGTGCACCGCGTGCTGTAACGATTGCAACTAACATGGCCGGTCGTGGTACCGATATTTTGCTGGGTGGTAACTGGAAAGCGCTACTGGCCAAAATTGAAAACCCAACCCCTGAAGATGAAGCACGCCTGAAAGCAGAATGGGAAGCGAATCATGAAGCAGTTCTTGCTTCTGGTGGTTTGCATATTATCGGTTCTGAGCGTCATGAATCTCGCCGTATCGATAACCAGTTGCGTGGTCGTGCGGGCCGTCAGGGTGACCCGGGTGTATCGCGTTTCTACCTGTCTCTTGAAGATGACTTGATGCGTATCTTTGCGGGTGACCGTGTGGTTGCCATGATGCGTGCAATGGGCTTAAAAGAAGATGAAGCGATTGAACACAAAATGGTGTCACGCTCAATCGAAAATGCACAGCGTAAAGTAGAAGCACGTAACTTCGACATTCGTAAGAACCTGTTGAAATACGATGACGTGAATAACGAGCAGCGTAAAATTATCTATAGTCAGCGTGATGAGATTCTGGCTGAAAGTTCATTGCAGGATTATATCGAAGAGATGATCCGTGAAGTGATGCAGGGCATGATCGCCAACTATATTCCGCCTGAATCAATTCATGATCAGTGGGATATTGAAGGTCTGGAACTTGCACTACGTGAAGACTTATCGATTGATCTGCCAGTTGCACAATGGTTAGAGCAGGATCGTCGTTTAGATGAAGAAGCACTGGTTGAGCGAATTACTGAAGAAGTGGTAAATCGTTACCGTTCACGTCGTGAACAAATGGGTGCTGAATCTGCAGCATCACTTGAACGTCATTTCATGCTGAACTCTCTGGACCGTCACTGGAAAGAGCATCTGGCTGCGATGGATTACCTGCGTCAAGGGATTCATTTACGCGGTTATGCACAGAAAAACCCAGAGCAGGAATACAAAAAAGAAGCCTATAACCTGTTTGTAAACATGCTGGGCGTGATTAAATCTGACGTCATTACTGATCTGTCACGTATCCATGTACCAACACCTGAAGAGCTGGCTGAAATGGAAGCACAGCAGCAGGCACAGGCTGAAGCGATGCGTTTGCAGTTATCTCATCAGGAATTTGATGGATTACTGGCTGAAGAAGATGAAATCACTACTGAACAAAATGCGCAGGCCAATCCGGTTGCACCAGTCTTTGAAGCACCGGCAAGCCGTAATGCACCTTGTCCATGTGGTTCAGGTCTGAAATACAAACAGTGTCATGGCAAGATCTAATTTCTGCTAAGTTTCTAAACTATAAAAAGATCAGGGCTATTTAGCCCTGATCTTTTTATGTATATGGGCTTTTCAGCTGATGAATACTGTTTGCACTGTACCGGATTAAATGGTATTTAATGGCAGATTGAACACCGCAAAGTGGAAGAAACAATGACAAAAGTATTAAAAACGATGATGGTTGCTGCTTTGGTAATCCCGACTTTAAGTTTTGCTGAAACAGCAACAACGACACCTGCTAAAGTTCAGCAGGCCATTGGTCCAACTACGGCTCAGGTTCAGACGGGTACAGATGGTCAGGTGACCATTGCAAGTCCGCGTACTGGCATTCGCTATACCTTTAATAATTCAAACCGTCCAATCGTTTTGCAGACTGCAGCGATTGCAGCAGCCAATGCAGCGAATGCTGACCGTATTGTTGCTTCTAACCCAGCGCTTTCTGCGGCAAGTCAGCAACAGGCGAAACAAGCTTTATTGAGTGAATCAACCCAGCTGGCTAAAAACTAAGTTTGATCCAGTTTAATAAAACCAGTCACCATGACTGGTTTTTTATTGTGAAAAACCATAAGAAAAGTGAGTGTTCATCTGGCTTTGGCTCGATTTTTTAATGAAGATCAACTAAGCTGTATTTTTCTGAAACTTCAATATTGGACATTTAAAAATGGCAGTTGGTGACGTATCTATGCCACAGATGCATGTGGTAAAAGGGGTGAGAATTGGTTCGGCAGAAGCGTATGTACGCTATCAGAACCGACGTGACCTGGTGATATTTGAACTGGCTGAAGGCTCCAATGTTGCAGGTGTATTTACCCAGAATGCTTTTTGTGCTGCTCCTGTACATGTTTCTAAAGCACATCTGGCGGTAGGTAACCCACATTATTTAGTGATTAATACCGGAAATGCCAATGCGGGTACAGGTGCTACAGGTATGGCAAATGCTGAAGCCACTTGTGCCAAACTGGCTGAACTTGCAGGTGTGAAAGCTGAAGAAGTATTGCCATTTTCAACAGGGGTGATTGGCGAACAATTACCAATGGAACGTCTTCTGAATGGTTTGCAGCCTGCATTAGAGTCATTGCGTGATGATGCCTGGATCGATGCGGCAACCGGCATCATGACCACAGACACTACACCAAAAGGTGCATCTGAACAGTTCGAACTGGACGGCATTACTTATACCATGACCGGGATTTCCAAAGGTGCCGGCATGATTCGCCCAAATATGGCCACTATGCTAGGTTATGTGGCGACTGATGTGCCAATCAGCCGTGAACTGGTTCAACAGCTTTTATCTGAGACAGTGAATCAGTCATTCAACCGCATTACCATTGATGGGGATACCTCAACCAATGACTCTTGCATTTTTATTGCTACAGGTCAGGCCGGTGGAACAGAAATTTCATCAGTTGAAGATCCGCGTTATGCAGCTGTGCTTGAGGTATTAATGCGTACCATGAAACGCCTTGCGCAATTGATTGTGCGTGATGGTGAAGGCGCAACCAAGTTTATTACTGTGGCCGTAGAAGGTGGTGCCAATACTCAGGAATGCTGTGACGTGGCCTATAGCATCGCGCATTCTCCATTGGTGAAAACTGCGATCTTTGCTTCTGATCCAAACTGGGGACGTATTCTGGCTGCAATCGGTTATGCAGGTGTGGCGAATTTAGACGTTGCAAAAATTCAGGTTTGGTTAGATGATGTACAAATCTGCAAGGATGGTGGTGCTGCAGCAGACTATACCGAAGAGGCAGGTGCACGTGTGATGGCACAAGCTGAAATGACGATTCGTGTTGATCTTGGACGTGGTGAAGCAAAAGATACAGTCTATACCTGTGACCTGTCCTATGATTATGTGAAGATCAATGCTGATTATCGTTCATAATTCAGATTGTTTCTAAAGCCTCCGTTGTGGGGCTTTTTTTATATCTTATGATTTTTAATGACTGGTCAAAAAAGTATTTTGCTAGAGATGACCGGGATGTAGGGTGAAAGGTTCGTTGAATAATGAACCATGAGGGTAGAGTAAGAGTTGTTATGAATGATGCGACCAAATTAATAGCCAATGAAGCCAAATCGATTGTGCAGGCGCATTTAGATCGTTTAGGAGAACCCAAAGAGCATCAGATCAGTGCACAGGCCAAACAGGAAAAATTTGCACAGATTCAAGCCGAATTGGAAAAGCAGAATGCAGTACTAGTTGCACATTATTATTGTGATCCTGAAATACAGGAACTGGCAGAACTGACTGGTGGCTGTGTGTCCGATTCATTGGAAATGGCGCGTTTTGGACGTGACCATCCCGCATCGACCTTGGTGGTAGCTGGGGTTAAGTTCATGGGGGAAACTTCAAAAATACTTTCACCAGAAAAAACCGTCCTGATGCCAACTCTTGAAGCGACCTGTTCACTGGATTTGGGTTGTCCGGTAGAAGAATTTACCAAATTCTGTGATGCGCATCCTGATCATACTGTAGTGGTGTATGCTAATACTTCAGCTGCGGTTAAAGCCCGCGCTGACTGGGTCGTGACTTCAAGTTGTGCAGTTGAGATTATTGAACACCTCGATAGTTTAGGTGAAAAAATTATCTGGGCACCGGATCAGCATCTAGGGCGTTATATCCAGAATAAAACCGGTGCTGACATGCTGCTTTGGGATGGCGCGTGTATCGTCCACGAAGAATTTCGTTCGCGCGGAATTGCTAATATGAAAGCCTTATATCCAGATGCGGCAGTGCTGGTCCATCCAGAATCACCGATGTCTGTGGTAGAAATTGCTGATGCAGTCGGAAGTACTTCTCAGTTAATCAAGGCAGCTCAAACCTTGCCACATCAGCGTTTGATCGTGGCAACAGATCGCGGTATTTTCTATAAAATGCAGCAGGCTGTGCCAGATAAGATTTTGATTGAAGCTCCAACCGCTGGAGAAGGAGCAACCTGCCGTTCATGTGCACACTGTCCTTGGATGGCCATGAACGAGCTAGATGGAATCTTGCATGTTCTACAACATCGTGATCAGGAGATTCATGTTGACCCCGCATTAGCTCAACGAGCCAAACTGCCTTTAGATCGTATGCTGGATTTTAGTGCCAGCTTGAAACGCTAAGATTTTGTATAAAAAATGTCTGAAATGCTTGATAAATAAACGCTTGAAGTGTTTTTTTGATTTTTTTTAAATATAGGTGTTGACGTCTTATGGCGTCACGCCTAGAATGCACACCGTACCAAGCGATAAGCTTGATACGAAAGCTGAGATGAATCGGAGCATAGCACAGCCTGGTAGTGCACCTGGTTTGGGACCAGGGGGTCGTAGGTTCGAATCCTACTGCTCCGACCAATTCTTCAAGGCGGATGGTGAAAATCATCAGTAAAGCGCTTGTAGCTCAGTTGGATAGAGCATCCGCCTTCTAAGCGGATGGTCACAGGTTCGAATCCTGTCAGGCGCGCCATTTTTGGTGGCTTGATATTTAAGAACCAAGGCAATGGTGGATGTAGCTCAGTTGGTAGAGCCCCGGATTGTGATTCCGGTTGTCGTGGGTTCGAATCCCATCATTCACCCCAACTCTTTGAGTTGAACATCGGAGCATAGCACAGCCTGGTAGTGCACCTGGTTTGGGACCAGGGGGTCGTAGGTTCGAATCCTACTGCTCCGACCATCTTCTTCATGGTGGTTAAGATAAATGATACCGCGTCAAGCGGTTTTTTTATGTCTAAATAATGAAAACACCGTAATGGTGGATGTAGCTCAGTTGGTAGAGCCCCGGATTGTGATTCCGGTTGTCGTGGGTTCGAATCCCATCATTCACCCCAACTCTTTGAGTTGAACATCGGAGCATAGCACAGCCTGGTAGTGCACCTGGTTTGGGACCAGGGGGTCGTAGGTTCGAATCCTACTGCTCCGACCATCGATAAAAATGATTAATTATATAGATACCGCATCAGGCGGTTTTTTTATGTCTGAAATTTAACTACGAATTAAATTTAGCAATCAAAATAAAAATAGATTAAAAACTGGTTATTTATTAAGTTCATTCTTCATTCTTCATTCTTCATTCTTCATTCTTCATTCTTCATTCTTCATTCTTCATTCTTCATTCTTCATTCTTCATTCTTCATTCTTCATTCTTCATTCTTCATTCTTCATTCTTCATTCCAGAATTATGTTTTTAATAAGTCGAGCTAAATGTACCTAGATCTTTTTATGGGTGAGTCGCATTTATTGGGAGGTCCATAGGGATTGTGAAAATAAGAAAAATATTTATTCGAGTGAGTTGGAAGAATATTTTAAGCAAGAGTAGTTATAGGAATAAAAAACTAAATTGCACTTTATTAAGCTGAAACGAAATAGTCCCTGTTTTTTAAATTAAAAAATGGAAATAGTAAAAAGATATCTAAAAAATAGGGTTTTTAGATTAAAAAATATGCATATATGACATTTTTGTAGAAATAATAATCAACTGAAGTATTTTCTTAAAAATAGGGGTTGCGCTTGTTTGGGATTGGTCTATAATGCACATCCATCGGCGGTGATGAAGATTAAAACTTCTGATAAAACAGTAACTTAGCATGAAATGGTTAAGTTGGGTTTTAGAAAGAAAGTTTAAAAATAATTTTCATTACTGGTTGACTTTCTAGAGATAGAGAGTAATATAGCCGACCTAGCTTGCTACTGACGAAGTAGTAAGAAGATCATTAAGAGATTATGAAGAACAACTTGTGTGGATTTTTACTGGTTGATTGATCGAAATTATTTTCATTGATTGAATGGTTTAAATTACTCGAAGTTTATTTGAGAAATATTTGTCAGAAAATTGATGAGCCAAGTTTAAGAACTTTACTTATAAAGTTCGAAATGATTTTAACTGAAGAGTTTGATCATGGCTCAGATTGAACGCTGGCGGCAGGCTTAACACATGCAAGTCGAGCGGGGATAGGGTGCTTGCACCTGATTCCTAGCGGCGGACGGGTGAGTAA